>NZ_PQLN01000001.1:0-172714 GCF_002919855.1 Aeromonas sp. ASNIH8
AAAGCGGCTCAATGAATTGCTGAATTAACTGCTGCAACTTTCGTTGCTTTGGTCACTTCATCAGACATTGATATCAAAAATTGTTTTTGATGCTCGATGCTGTGAGTGCCCACACAGATTGCTTGATTCAAATTGTTAAAGAGCGACACAGCTTTTGGCTGCTGCGGGAGTGGCATTCTACTCAACCGCCTTCTCGAGTCAAGCCTTATTTTACGAGGCTTTTTCGAGGCACCGACTGGCTTGTTTGCGTTGCCGCTTGCCCTGTCGATGGAGGCGCATTATAGGGAGCGAATTCGTTCTGGCAAGAGGATAATTGCAAAAAGATGGCTTTCACCGTTCAACCGCTCACAAAGCCACCAAAAAGCATCTTAATCCAGCGAAATCAGCCTGTGACAGGCGCTGCAACGGCAAAATCATGCAGGTTGTCGTAGATGGCATCGGCCAGCTCAATCCCCGCATCAGTAATCGGCTTGCCTGTTCTGACCATTATCTTGTGACCGACCTTGGCATTGATGGCGGCTTTCAGGTCCGAAGGTTTGTCACCCACCATATAAGAGCGGTCCATGTCGATGCCCAACTCTTGCTGCGCCAACAGCAGCATGCCGGGTTCCGGTTTGCGGCAGTCGCAAGGGGCGCCGTGATCCGGGTGATGGGGGCAGAAGTAGATACCATCGAGATCCACATCCCGATCGGCCAATGACCAATCCATCCACTCGGTCAGGTTCATGAAGTCATCTTCCGTGAAGTAACCGCGGGCGATACCGGATTGGTTGGTCACCACGACCAGCAAATAGCCTTTTTTCTTCAGCAATTGCATGGCCTCAATCACCCCGGGCAGAAAATGGAAGTCATCAACCTGGCTGACATAACCCGTGTCTTTGTTGATGACACCATCGCGATCCAGAAAAATGGCGGGTTTACTCACAGCAGCTACCTCTATAGATGATTTCGCAAAAGTATCTCACAGGCCAATTAAAGCCCCAAAAGTAAAAGGGGTGGCCGAAGCCACCCCTTTCATGTGTGCATATAAAGTATCGATTAAGCGATAACTTTAGCTACAACACCAGCACCTACGGTACGGCCACCTTCACGGATGGCGAAACGCAGGCCGTCGTCCATCGCGATCGGCGCAATCAGGGTAACAACCATCTTGATGTTGTCGCCCGGCATTACCATCTCTACGCCTTCCGGCAGTTCGATGGTACCGGTCACGTCGGTAGTACGGAAGTAGAACTGCGGACGGTAGCCCTTGAAGAACGGAGTGTGACGACCACCTTCTTCCTTGGACAGCACGTACACTTCGGATTCGAACTTGGTGTGCGGCTTGATGGTGCCCGGCTTGGCCAGTACCTGACCACGCTCTACGTCTTCACGCTTCACGCCACGCAGCAGCGCGCCAACGTTCTCACCTGCACGACCTTCGTCCAGCAGTTTGCGGAACATTTCAACGCCGGTACAGGTGGTCTTGGTGGTATCTTTGATACCAACGATTTCCACTTCTTCACCAACCTTGACGATACCGCGCTCTACACGACCGGTTACTACGGTACCACGGCCTGCGATGGAGAAGACGTCTTCGATAGGCATCAGGAACGGCTGGTCGATGGCACGCTCCGGCTCCGGAATGTAGGTGTCCAGGTGGCCAGCCAGCTCCAGGATCTTCTCTTCCCACTGAGCTTCGCCTTCCAGCGCTTTCAGTGCGGAACCACGGACTACCGGCAGGTCATCACCCGGGAAGTCGTACTCGGACAGCAGTTCGCGAACTTCCATCTCGACCAGTTCCAACAGCTCTTCGTCATCTACCATGTCGCACTTGTTCATGAACACGATGATGTACGGAACGCCTACCTGACGACCCAGCAGGATGTGCTCACGAGTCTGCGGCATCGGGCCGTCAGTCGCTGCTACTACCAGGATTGCGCCGTCCATCTGGGCAGCACCGGTGATCATGTTTTTAACGTAGTCGGCGTGACCCGGGCAATCTACGTGAGCGTAGTGGCGGGTAGCAGTGTCGTATTCTACGTGGGAGGTGTTGATGGTGATACCACGCTCACGCTCTTCCGGTGCCTTGTCGATCTGGTCGAAGGCGAAAGCTTTACCACCGAAGTGCTTGGCCAGCACGTTGGTGATGGCGGCGGTCAGGGTGGTTTTACCGTGGTCAACGTGGCCGATGGTGCCGACGTTTACGTGCGGTTTATTACGCTCAAATTTTTCTTTAGACACGACGTAGTCCTTCTAGGTTAAACCCGCCTACCGTCGTAGGCGGGGAATCTTAAATTACTTGGATTTGCGCTCTTCGATCACGGCCTGGGCGACGTTGGTCGGGGCATCGTGATACTTGGCGAATTCCATGGCGTAGGAAGCACGACCCTGGGTAGCAGAACGCAGGGAGGTGGCGTAACCGAACATTTCGGCCAGCGGCACCAACGCACGTACGATCTTGCCGGACGGGCCATCTTCCATGCCTTCGATCAGGCCGCGACGACGGTTCAGGTCACCGATCACGTCGCCCATGTAGTCTTCCGGAGTCTCGACTTCGACCTTCATGATCGGTTCGAGCAGTACCGGGTTGGCCTTCATGAAGCCAGCCTTGAACGCCAGAGAAGCAGCGATCTTGAACGCCAGTTCGGAAGAGTCGACATCGTGGTAGGAACCGAAGTGCAGACGCACACCCAGATCCATTACCGGATAGCCTGCCAGCGGGCCGGACTTCAGCTGCTCGCGGATACCCTTGTCAACACCCGGGATGAATTCGCCCGGAATCACGCCACCCTTGATGTCGTTGACGAATTCGTAGGCTTTGCCTTCTTCCAGCGGGTACATGTCGATAACGACGTGACCGTACTGACCACGACCACCGGACTGCTTGGCATGCTTGCCTTCGATATCCTTGACGGTGTTGCGGATGGTTTCACGGTAGGCAACCTGCGGCTTACCTACGTTGGCTTCTACCTTGAACTCGCGACGCATACGGTCAACGATGATGTCCAGGTGCAGCTCACCCATACCGGCGATGATGGTTTGACCAGATTCTTCGTCGGTCCATACGCGGAAGGACGGATCTTCCTGAGCCAGACGGCCCAGAGCCAGACCCATCTTCTCCTGGTCAGCCTTGGATTTCGGCTCAACGGCGATGGAGATTACCGGCTCCGGGAATTCCATACGCTCCAGGATGATCGGTGCGCTTTCGTCACACAGGGTATCACCGGTGGTGACGTCCTTCAGGCCGATGGCAGCAGCGATGTCGCCTGCGCGAACTTCTTTGATCTCTTCACGCTTGTTGGCATGCATCTGAACGATACGGCCGAAACGCTCGCGCTTCTCTTTAACGGAGTTCAGCACGGAGTCACCGGAGTTGACCACACCGGAGTAAACACGGAAGAAGGTCAGGTTGCCCACGAACGGGTCGGTAGCAATCTTGAATGCCAGAGCAGAGAACGGCTCGTCATCGGAAGCGTGACGCTCGTCCTTGGTCTCGCCATCCAGCTTCAGACCGTCGATAGCAGCAACGTCGGTCGGAGCCGGCAGGTACTCGACCACGGCATCCAGCATGGCCTGTACGCCCTTGTTCTTGAACGCGGAGCCACAGGTAACCAGGATGATTTCGTTGTTCAGAACACGCTGACGCAGAGCTTTCTTGATCTCTTCTTCAGTCAGTTCTTCACCACCCAGGTATTTTTCCATCAGGTCTTCAGACGCTTCAGCAGCGGCTTCAACCAGGTTCATGCGCATTTCTTGCGCCTGCTCCAGCAGCTCGGCCGGGACGTCTTCGTAGTCGAAGGATACGCCCTGGTCAGCTTCGCTCCAGTTGATGGCTTTCATCTTGACCAGATCGATAACGCCCTTGAAGTTCTCTTCGGAACCGATGTTCAGTTGCAGAGGAACCGGGTTACCTTTCAGACGGGTCTTGATGTGCTCAACGCAGCGCAGGAAGTTGGCACCGGTACGGTCCATCTTGTTGACGAACGCGATACGGGGAACCTTGTACTTGTTAGCCTGACGCCATACGGTTTCAGACTGGGGCTGTACGCCACCTACGGCACAGTACACCATCACGGCGCCATCCAGAACACGCATAGAACGCTCTACTTCGATAGTAAAGTCAACGTGGCCCGGGGTATCGATGATGTTGATACGGTGCGGTTGGAATTGTTTACCCATACCGGACCAGAAAGCGGTGGTCGCGGCGGAGGTGATGGTGATACCACGCTCTTGTTCCTGTTCCATCCAGTCCATGGTGGCGGCGCCATCGTGAACTTCACCGATCTTGTGACTTACACCGGTGTAAAACAGAACGCGCTCGGTAGTAGTAGTCTTACCGGCGTCGATGTGAGCGGAGATACCGATATTACGATAACGCTCAATGGGGGTTGTACGAGCCATTGTCATCCTCTTACTAGGGCGCTTGTCCCCAGATAATTAAAGGTGCGCAGAGTCATAAGACCCTGCGCAAGCGGATTACCAGCGGAAGTGAGCGAAGGCCTTGTTCGCTTCAGCCATACGGTGAACGTCTTCACGTTTCTTGACAGACGAACCCTTATTGTCAGCGGCATCCAGCAGCTCGCCAGCCAAACGCTGAGCCATTGATTTTTCACCACGTTTACGAGCGGCATCAACCAACCAGCGCATTGCCAGAGCATTGCGACGTACCGGACGAACTTCTACCGGCACCTGATAGGTTGCACCACCGACGCGACGAGATTTAACCTCGACCGCCGGACGAATGTTGTCCAGAGCGACTTCGAACAGGGCCAGGTGCTCTTTGCCAGATTTGGTGGCAATGATGTCCAGGGCGCCATAAACGATGGCTTCTGCAACAGATTTCTTACCGTCAACCATTACTACGTTGACAAATTTAGCCAGCAGCTCAGATCCGAACTTGGGATCCGGCAGGATTTTACGCTGACCAACAACACGACGTCTTGGCATTTCAAATTCTCCGTAACTTCAGGGGTTACCCAAAACTAGAAAGTTATCTAACTAGAAACGAATTAACGTTTGGCCTTACTTAACGGAGAACCATTAAGCTTTCGGACGCTTCACGCCGTACTTGGAGCGAGCCTGCTTACGGTCTTTAACACCGGCACAGTCCAACGCACCACGAACGGTGTGATAACGAACACCTGGCAAGTCTTTTACACGACCGCCACGGATCAGAACAACAGAGTGCTCTTGCAGGTTGTGACCTTCACCACCAATGTAGGAGGTGACTTCGAAGCCGTTGGTCAGACGTACACGGCATACTTTACGCAGTGCAGAGTTAGGCTTCTTCGGGGTGGTGGTGTATACACGGGTGCATACGCCACGCTTCTGAGGGCACGCTTCCAGCGCCGGCACGTTGCTTTTCACAACGAGCTTGATGCGTGGCTTGCGAACCAACTGGTTAATAGTTGCCATCAAAAGGCTCCTGATAATGACTTCATAAACGTGTGAAAAATCCTCCCCGCAGATACGGGGACGCGAAATTTTATGCCCTGTTGTCTGGGGAGTCAAGATTTATACAATTTGCACACCGAAATGGCAAATGACACTCGAATGACATTATGCTAAACAACTGAGATAAAAAGGAAAACCAAGCCTAACCGCCCCAGGTCTGCGGTGATCCGTGCTCGGCGATCAACCTGATCAAACCCGGCATATCGAGTTCCATCCCGACCCCGGATGACAAGCCTCTCGCTTGCAGGTCTTCCTTCATGACGTACAGGGGGACCTCTGCCAAGCGCTCGCACCACCCGGGGGCAGCAGCCGCCATCACGGCATCCTGCATCAACACCACCAGATCCCCTTCCATGCGGTAACGCAACGCCAACTCGAGATCCAGGCTCATGAAGGGAGAGTTCAATATCAGCTGTATCACGGGTACCTCAGAAGCAGATGTGGGCGGTGAAACCCGCCCAGCTACGGCGAATTTCCGCAGGAGAGAGCGGAATCACTGGGATTAGCAGATCCGCCGCCGTCAGTCCTCGCTCAGCCAGTGACACCGCACAGACATAGATCTCTTCGATGTCATACAGTTCCAGCATCTTGAAGGTCGGGGCGTAGTGACGCTGCAATATGGCGTGTGGTGATTGCTCCCTCACCAGTTGCATCACGCCATCCCCCACCAGAAAGAGTGCCAGGGACTCCGTCAATGCAGAGGTGGCCAGCAGAGCATCCAGCCCCTCCCGACCACTCGCCGAACCATGGGGACCACGCCGTGAGATAAACGCTATTCTGGTCATTTTGTCCCCCTAGAACTGAACGAAGCGATCAGCGGTCAGTGCGGCTTCCGCCAACTGACCGAGCCCGCTCAGGCAGAATGGCGCTTCCAGATTGAAATGCTCCCGTCCCATTCCCTTGGCCTCCTGCTCATTCAGCACGCCACGGCGCATGGCCGCAGCCACACACACATCGATGCGGATACCCTGCTGGATGGCCAACTCGCGCCACAATGCCACCAGGTCGGTCTCATCGCTAGCTGGCGCATGGAGGCCATTGGCATTGCACACCCCCTCCTGATAGAAGAAGAGGTGGGACAAGCGGTGTCCCTGCTCGACCAGACTCAGGGCAAAACGATAGGCCGTGCTGGCCGTCTGGGTGCCATAGGCGGGCCCGGTGACCAGCAGAGCAAAATTCAGACTCATGATCGCACTCCTGCACAGCGGTGTATCCATTCTACCTCACAGACGCAAAAGCCCCTCCTGGGAGGGGCTTTTCCAATGAAACAGGCTCAGACGTAAGCGATGGCTTCGACTTCGACCAGCACATCCTTGGGCAGACGAGCGACCTCCACGCAGGAACGTGCCGGAGCGGATTCGCCAAAGTAGCGGGCATACACCTGGTTGAAGGCCACGAAGTTGTTCATGTCACTCAGGAAGCAAGTGGTCTTCAGTACCTTGCTGGTATCGGCCCCTGCGGCTTTCAAGACTGCGACCAGATTCTTCATCACCTGCTCTGCCTGAGCCTCGATGCCACCGGCAACGATGTCCATGGTGGCCGGATCGAGCGGGATCTGCCCGGAGGTAAAGACCAGCTCACCCAGCTTGGTAGCCTGGACATAAGGGCCAATTGCGGCAGGCGCCTTGTCGGTTGCAATCACTTCTTTAGCCATTGTTATCTATCCCCTATCTATGGCGCTTACTCGCTCTCTTCTTCACCCTGCTTGCGCTGTCGGATGTAGAGATACACGGTATGTTTGGAAATATTCAGCTTGTCGGCGACCAGGTTGATCGAGTCCTTGATATCAAATATGCCCTTCTCGAACAACTGGGTCACGATAAAACGGTTCTTCGCATTGTTGGCCACGGAGGGATCACGATTGATCTCGTCGATGGTGTTGTCCACCGTCTGGGCAACCAGCTCTTCGACGCTGTTGGCGAAGGTCTCCGGTGATTGCCGCTCCACCTGCTGTGGTGTCGGGAAGAATTCGGCCACGAACTCGTGGAAAGGCGCATTGATGTGCAAATTGATGCAGATAAGGCCGATCACCTGCTTGTCGCGGTTACGGATGGCGATGGTGCTCGACTTCATCAAGGCACCGGTCCGACTGCGGGCAAAATAACTCTGGGTGTGATCCTGACCCGTGCTCTCGATGTCCTTGAGCATCCGCAGGGCGAGATCGGTGATCGGCGCCCCCAGAGTTCGACCCGTATTGAAACCATTCGCGATTTGGATCACGGACTCATGCAGATTTTCCAGGGAGTGGAGCACCACCTCGCAGTGCTTGCCGAACAGATCGGCCAGGCCTTCGATAAGGCCCCCATATGAACGCAACAGCTCCCTGTCTTCGTCTGTAAAAGCGCGACCGCTCAGTTGCTCTTCGGGAAGCAGTAGTTCCTCGATACCGACAGCCATGTTCTACCCCTGTAATACCCATTCAACTTTCCCGAGTTTTCAGTTGCGACGGGGCAATGTCAACTTTTTTTGATTTTTTGCTCTATAACCTTGCACTGGATCATCCCCCTGCCCCAGCCCAGTGCACGCTGGGCGCCGGATGGGAAATAAAAAAAGGGCCCCTAGAAGGGGCCCTTTTCGAGCACTGCTGCGGAAGATTACTCTTCGTCAAAACTGCCGGCTGCGTTGAGCAGATCCGCCAGGTTTTGCTGAGCTTCATCGGCAGTCACCTGCGGCACACCGACAGCACGGGCGGCGGCGGCACGCTGGTTGATGCGGCTGTGGTGGTAGGCAAAGCCGGTACCAGCCGGGATCAGACGACCCACGATCACGTTCTCTTTCAGGCCGCGCAGTTCATCACGCTTGCCACCAACGGCTGCTTCGGTCAGCACGCGGGTGGTCTCCTGGAAGGAAGCCGCGGAGATGAAGGACTCGGTGCTCAGAGATGCCTTGGTAATACCCATCAGGATATGACGGTAGGTAGCCGGGGTCTTCCCTTCGGCAACCAGTTTACGGTTGGCAATCTTCACACGGGCCACTTCAACCTGTTCACCTTCGATCAGGTCGGTGTCGCCAGCGCTCAGGATCTCGCACTTGCGAAGCATCTGACGCACGATGACTTCGATGTGCTTGTCGTTGATCTTAACGCCTTGCAGACGGTAAACGTCCTGCACTTCGTTGGCGATGTAGTTGGCGACCGGGCTGATACCGCGCAGACGCAGGATGTCGTGAGCAGATTCGGGACCGTCCGCCAGCACTTCACCCTTCTCAACTTTTTCACCTTCGAACACGTTGAGGTGACGCCATTTCGGAATCATCTCTTCATAGATCTCGCCACCATCGGTCGGGGTGATGACCAGACGACGTTTGCCCTTGGTCTCTTTCCCGAAGGAGATGGTACCGGAGATCTCGGCCAGGATGGCCGGCTCTTTCGGCTGACGTGCTTCGAACAGATCCGCAACGCGCGGCAGACCACCGGTGATGTCCTTGGTACCACTGGACTCTTGCGGGATACGCGCAACCGCGTCACCCACGCCCACGTTGGCACCATCTTCCAGGTTCACGATCGCCTTGCCCGGCAGGAAGTACTGGGCGGGAACGTCGGTGCCCGGGATCATCACATCCTTGCCATTCAGATCGACCAGTTTCACGGTCGGACGCATCTCTTTACCGGCGCTCGGACGCTCGTTGACATCCAGTACGACGATGGAAGAGAGGCCGGTCAGCTCGTCAGTCTGACGAGTGATGGTCACACCGTCGATCATGTGTTCGAAGTGCAGACGACCCGCCACTTCGGTGATGATCGGGTGGGTGTGCGGGTCCCAGTTCGCGACGGTATCACCGGCGTTCACCGCTTCGCCATCCTTCACTTCCAGCACGGAACCGTAAGGCAGCTTGTGGCTTTCCTTGGTACGGCCCATCTCGTCCATGATGGTCAGCTCGGTAGAACGGGAGGTGATAACCAGCTTGTCAGAGTTGTTCAGAACGAACTTGGCGTTCTGCAACTTGATGCTACCGGTGTTCTTCACCTGGATGCTGCTCTCGGCAGCCGCTCGGGATGCGGCACCACCGATGTGGAAGGTACGCATCGTCAGCTGGGTACCCGGTTCACCGATGGACTGAGCGGCGATAACACCGACAGCCTCACCCTTGTTAACCAGGTGACCACGGGCCAGATCACGGCCGTAGCAGTGAGCACAGTTACCGAAGTCGGTCTCACAGGTGATGGCAGAACGTACCTTCACGCGGTCGACGGAGTTGCGCTCCAGCAGGTCACACAGCTGCTCGTCGAGCAGGGTGTTGCGTGCTACCAGCACTTCATCCTCGGTACCCGGCTTGATCACGTCTTCGGCCACCACACGACCCAGCACGCGCTCACGCAGCGGCTCGACCACGTCGCCACCCTCGATCAGCGGAGTCATCCACAGACCGTCGGTAGTGCCGCAATCGTCCTCGGTGATCACCATGTCCTGGGCCACATCAACCAGACGACGGGTCAGGTAACCGGAGTTCGCTGTCTTCAGTGCGGTATCTGCCAGACCTTTACGAGCACCGTGAGTGGAGATGAAGTACTGCAGTACGTTCAGACCTTCACGGAAGTTCGCCACGATCGGCGTTTCGATGATGGAGCCATCCGGCTTCGCCATCAGGCCACGCATACCGGCCAGCTGACGGATCTGGGCGGCGGAGCCCCGCGCACCAGAGTCGGCCATCATGAAGATGCTGTTGAAGGAGGCCTGCTCTTCCTCATCGCCCAGGGAGTTGACGTTACGCTCCTTGGAAAGGTTGTCCATCATGGCCTTGGAGACGCGATCGTTCGCGCTGGCCCAGATATCGATAACCTTGTTGTAACGTTCGCCCGCGGTCACCAGACCGGACAGGAACTGGTCCTGGATCTCGGCGACTTCGGCTTCTGCAGCAGCGATGATGTCTTTCTTGGCATCCGGGATGACCATGTCATCGATACCAACAGAGGCACCGGACAGGGCCGCGTAGTGGAAACCGGTATACATCAGCTGGTCAGCGAAGATGACGGTATCCTTCAGGCCCTGCTTGCGATAGCAGGTGTTCAGCAGACGGGAGATGAGCTTTTTGCCCAGCGCCTTGTTGGAGACGCACTTGATCCAGTTCTGCGGGTTGGCGTCCAGGTCAGCCTGCTCTGCAGCAGTCAGTACCTTGGGCTCGTCAATCAGCGCGTACTCCATGCCTTTGGGCAGGATCAGGCTCAGGATCGCACGACCAACGGTGGTGTTCTTCATCTCGGTCTTGGCAACCAGCTCACCGGCTTCGTTCTTCACGTACTCGGTGATGCGGCACTTGACGCGAGCATGCAGGTCGGCCAGACCGGCACGGTAGACCTTCTCGGCCTCTTTCGGACCGGACAGCACCATACCTTCGCCCTTGGCGTTGATACGGGCACGGGTCATGTAGTACAGACCCAAGACCACGTCCTGGGAAGGAACGATGATCGGCTCACCGGAGGCAGGCGACAGGATGTTGTTGGTGGACATCATCAGGGCGCGCGCTTCCAGCTGGGCTTCCAGGGTCAGCGGTACGTGGACCGCCATCTGGTCACCGTCGAAGTCCGCGTTATACGCAGCACAAACCAGCGGGTGCAGCTGGATGGCCTTCCCTTCGATCAGGGTCGGTTCAAACGCCTGGATACCCAGACGGTGCAGGGTCGGTGCACGGTTCAGCAGAACCGGGTGTTCGCGGATCACTTCGTCCAGGATGTCCCAAACGACGGCTTCCTCGCGCTCCACCATCTTCTTGGCGGCCTTGATGGTGGTCGCCAGACCGCGGGATTCCAGCTTGCCGTAGATGAAGGGCTTGAACAGCTCAAGTGCCATCTTCTTCGGCAGACCACACTGATGCAGACGCAGGGTCGGACCTACGGTGATAACGGAACGACCAGAGTAGTCGACACGCTTACCCAGTAGGTTCTGACGGAAACGACCTTGCTTACCCTTGATCATGTCGGCCAGGGATTTCAGCGGGCGCTTGTTGGAACCGGTGATGGCACGACCACGACGGCCGTTGTCCAGCAGGGCATCCACGGACTCTTGCAGCATGCGCTTTTCGTTGCGCACGATGATGTCCGGCGCAGCCAGATCCAGCAGACGCTTCAAGCGGTTGTTACGGTTGATCACGCGACGGTACAGATCGTTCAGATCGGAGGTCGCGAAACGGCCGCCGTCCAGCGGTACCAGCGGACGCAGGTCCGGCGGCAGCACGGGCAGCACTGTCATGATCATCCACTCCGGCTTGTTGCCGGATTGCAGGAAGGCTTCCATCAGCTTCAGACGCTTGGTGGTCTTCTTGCGCTTGGTCTCGGAGTTGGTCTGATCCAGCTCCTCACGCATGGCTTTGACTTCGCCTTCCAGATCGATGGCGCGCAGCAGAGCCAGAATGGCCTCGGCACCCATCTTGGCGTCGAATTCGTCGCCCCACTCTTCCAGTGCGTCCAGATAGTTCTCTTCGGAGAGCATCTGGCTGCGCTCGAGGTTGGTCATGCCGGGTTCGATCACTACATAGGATTCGAAATACAGCACGCGCTCGATGTCACGCAGGGTCATGTCCAGCAGCAGACCGATACGGGACGGCAGGGACTTCAGGAACCAGATGTGGGCAGTCGGGCTGGCCAGCTCGATGTGGCCCATGCGCTCACGACGGACCTTGGTCTGGGTCACTTCTACACCGCACTTCTCGCAGATCACACCACGGTGTTTCAGGCGCTTGTACTTGCCGCACAGACACTCGTAGTCCTTCACCGGTCCGAAGATACGGGCGCAGAACAGACCATCACGCTCCGGCTTGAAAGTCCGGTAGTTGATGGTCTCAGGCTTTTTGACCTCACCGAATGACCAGGAGCGGATCATGTCAGGAGAGGCCAGACCGATCTTGATACTGTCAAACTCTTCGGTCTTGGTCTGAGCCTTCAAAAACTTGAGTAAGTCTTTCACGTGTTTCCCCTGTCAGGAGTCTAACCTCGGCGCCCCGGCTGCCGAAACAGCGGGGCGCCCACGTCAATTCTCGAACAATAAGAGCGAGCTCTTACTCTTCGTCCAGCTCGATGTTGATACCCAGAGAGCGGATTTCCTTCAGCAATACGTTGAAGGATTCGGGCATGCCCGGCTCCATACGGTGGTCGCCATCCACGATGTTCTTGTACATCTTGGTACGGCCGTTCACATCGTCAGACTTGACGGTCAGCATTTCCTGCAGGGTATATGCCGCACCGTAAGCCTCCAGGGCCCACACTTCCATCTCACCGAACCGCTGACCACCGAACTGCGCCTTACCACCCAGCGGCTGCTGGGTAACCAGGCTGTAGGAACCGGTAGAACGCGCGTGCATCTTGTCGTCTACCAGGTGGTTCAGCTTCAGCATGTACATGTAACCCACGGTGACCTTGCGCTCGAAGGCGTTACCGGTACGACCGTCGAACAGGGAGATCTGACCGGATTCCGGCAGATCGGCCAGCTTCAGCAAGGCTTTGATTTCGCGCTCTTTGGCACCATCAAAGACAGGTGTAGCCACCGGCAGACCCTTACGCAGGTTACCCACCAGGGTACGCACGTCGTCGTCAGACAGTTCAGCAATGTTCACTTGCTGGGAGTCCTTCTCGCCCAAGTCATAGACCTGTTGCAGGAACTCGCGCATCTCGTGCAGCTCGCGCTGTTCTTTGATCATGCGGTCGATCTTCTCGCCGATGCCCTTGGCCGCGAGGCCCAGGTGCACTTCGAGGATCTGACCGATGTTCATACGAGACGGTACACCCAGCGGGTTCAGTACGATGTCGACCGGACGGCCGTACTCGTCATGGGGCATATCCTCGACCGGACAGATCTTGGAGATAACACCCTTGTTACCGTGACGGCCCGCCATCTTGTCACCCGGCTGGATGCGACGCTTGACGGCCAGATAGACCTTGACGATCTTCAGTACGCCCGGCGCCAGGTCATCGCCCTGGATGATCTTGCGACGCTTGTTCTCGAATTTCTTGTCGAACTCGGCCTTCAGCTCAACGTGCTGTTCAGCGATCTGCTCCAGCTCGATTTGCTTGGCTTCATCTTCGATGGCCAGCTCAAACCACTTGGAACGATCGAGCTTGTTCAGACGATCTTCGCTGTAACCGGCGGCCAGCAGCAGGTTGCGGGAACGGCCGAAAATGCCGTCTTCCAGGATCTTGAACTCTTCGGTCAAGTCCTTCTTCGCTTCCTTCAACTGCATCTCTTCGATTTCTTTGGCGCGCTTGTCTTTTTCCACGCCATCGCGGGTAAAGACCTGCACGTCAACCACGGTACCGTACACACCGTTCGGCACTCGCAGGGAAGAGTCCTTCACGTCGGACGCCTTCTCACCGAAGATGGCGCGCAGCAGCTTCTCTTCCGGGGTCAGCTGGGTTTCACCTTTCGGAGTCACCTTGCCGACCAGAATGTCGCCGCCCTTCACTTCGGCACCCACGTAGACGATACCGGACTCGTCCAGCTTGGACAGAGCGGCTTCACCCACGTTCGGGATGTCAGCAGTGATCTCTTCCGGACCCAGCTTGGTGTCACGGGAGATACAGGCCAGTTCCTGGATGTGAATGGTGGTCAGGCGATCTTCCTGAACAACACGCTCGTTCACCAGGATCGAGTCTTCGAAGTTGTAACCGTTCCACGGCATGAACGCGACGCGCAGGTTCTGACCCAGCGCCAGTTCACCGAGATCGGTGGACGGGCCGTCAGCCAGTACGTCGCCAGCCATCACCGGCTCGCCCAACATCACGCACGGACGCTGGTTGATACAGGTGTTCTGGTTGGAACGGGTGTATTTGGTCAGGCTGTAGATGTCGATGCCGGCTTCGCCAGGCAGCAGCTCATCTTCGTTGACCTTGATAACGATACGGGAGGCATCGACATAGTCGATCATGCCGCCACGCTTGGCCACTACGGTCACACCGGAGTCAACGGCCACTGCGCGTTCCATACCGGTACCAACCAGCGGCTTGTCGGCGCGCAGGGTCGGTACAGCCTGACGTTGCATGTTTGAACCCATCAATGCGCGGTTCGCGTCATCGTGTTCCAGGAACGGGATCAGGGCCGCTGCCACAGAGACGATCTGTTGCGGGCTCACGTCCATGTACTGGATCTGGTCGGCGTTCATAAAGGTGGATTCACCTTTGTGACGGCACGGGATCAATTCATCTTTCAGACGGCCATCTTCGGTGGTCGCGGCGTTGGCCTGTGCGATCACGTACTTGCCTTCTTCAATCGCAGACAGGTAATCCACTTCGTCGGTGATCACACCGTCGATCACCTTGCGGTACGGGGTTTCGAGGAAACCGTACTCATTGGTGCGGGAATACACGGACAGCGAGTTGATCAGACCGATGTTCGGACCTTCCGGCGTTTCGATGGGGCACAGACGACCGTAGTGGGTCGGGTGTACGTCTCGAACTTCGAAACCGGCACGCTCACGGGTCAGACCGCCCGGGCCCAGCGCGGAGATACGGCGCTTGTGGGTCACTTCGGACAGCGGGTTGTTCTGGTCCATGAACTGGGACAGCTGGCTGGAACCGAAGAACTCTTTGACCGCGGCGGAGATCGGTTTGGCGTTGATCAGATCCTGCGGCATCAGGGTGTCCAGATCGCCCAGAGACAGGCGCTCCTTCACCGCACGCTCGACACGGACCAGACCGACACGGAACTGGTTCTCGGCCATTTCACCGACGGAACGAATACGACGGTTACCAAGGTGGTCGATATCGTCCACTTCGTCGTTACCGTTACGGATGTCGATCAGGCGCTTCATGACCTCGACGATATCGTCCTTGGTCAGCACGCCAACGCCAGTCTCGTCTTCACGACCCAAACGGCGGTTGAACTTCATCCGACCTACGGTAGACAGGTCGTAACGCTCGGAAGAGAAGAACAGGTTCTCGAACAGCTGCTCGGCCGCTTCACGAGTGGGCGGCTCGCCCGGACGCATCATGCGATAGATCTCGACCAGGGCTTCCAGGCGGCTGGAGCTGGAGTCGATACGCAGGGTCTCGGACATGTAGGCACCGTGATCCAGTTCGTTGGTGAACAGAACCTCGAAGTGCTTGAAGCCGGCTTGGGACAGGTTGGCAACCGCTTCCAGGCTCAGCGCCTGGTTGGCAGTGACAACCATCTCACCAGTCTGCGGGTGCGCGTAGTTCTTGGCTGCAACTTTGCCAACAACATACTCTACCGGCACCTCGATCTGGGTGATGCCGTCTTTTTCCAGCTGACGGATGTGACGGGCAGTGACACGACGACCGGTTTCAACCACCACGGCGCCATTGGCAATGATGTCGAAGGTCGCGGTCTCGCCACGCAGGCGCTCGGGCACCAGATCCATCATCAACTTGCCATCCTTGACTTCGAAACCGATGGTCTCGAAGAAGGTGGCCAGGATTTCTTCGGAACTGAAGTCCAGGGCGCGCAGAATAATGGAGGCTGGCAGTTTACGACGACGGTCGATACGGACAAACAGGTTGTCTTTCGCATCGAACTCGAAGTCCAGCCAGGAGCCACGGTAGGGGATAACGCGAGCGTTATAAAGCACCTTACCGGATGAATGTGTTTTGCCTTTATCGTGGTCGAAGAAGACGCCCGGGCTGCGGTGCAGCTGGGAGACGATGACCCGCTCGGTACCATTGATGACAAAGGTGCCGTTCTCGGTCATGAGCGGAATTTCGCCCATGTAAACTTCTTGTTCCTTGATGTCTTTGACGGTGCCGGCAGCTGCTTCACGGTCGTACAGAACCATACGAAGCTTGACACGCAGCGGCGCGGAGTAGGTCACTCCACGGATCTGGCATTCTTTTACGTCAAATACCGGCTCACCCAGGCGATAGCTGACATACTGAAGCTCAGCACTACCGGAGTAACTGGTGATCGGGAAAACGCTACGGAAGGCGGCTTCTAGGCCGTACTCACCTTCCGGGTCAGCCTCGATGAACTGCTTGAAGGAGTCCAGCTGAATGGACAACAGATAAGGCGTGTCCAGTACCTGGTCTCGCTTACCGAAGTCCTTACGTATGCGTTTTTTTTCGGTATAAGAGTAAACCATAGGGTTCCTCAGCTCGCTGATAAGTGACCCACTCTGTCCCCACGGGACAGCTCTGTCTCAACACCGTTTTGTGTTGGCCCGGACGATGAGGCGGTCCGGATTGCTGGTGCACCGAGAGTCGTGAACGGTGTGAAATACTCTCAGTCTACAGCGCAAAAAGGCTGGTGAATAAAGATTCACCAGCCTTAGCCTGTTTTATCAGGCTAATCTACATAAATGCAGATTATTTGATCTCAACAGAAGCACCGGCAGCTTCCAGCTCTTTCTTCAGAGCTTCAGCTTCGTCCTTGGACACGGCTTCTTTCAGATTGGTCGGAGCAGCTTCTACCAGGTCCTTGGCTTCTTTCAGGCCCAGACCGGTAGCGCCACGAACGGCCTTGATGACGGCAACTTTGTTGGCGCCAGCAGCAGTCAGAACTACGTCGAACTCGGTCTTCTCTTCTACTGCTTCAGCAGCAGCCGGGCCGGCCATGACGGCAGCAGCGGCAGAAACACCGAACTTCTCTTCCATAGCTTCGATCAGCTCAACAACTTCCATTACGGACATGGAAGCAACGGCTTCGATGATTTGGTCTTTAGTGATAGACATGACAAAAATTCCTGATGTTGAATAAACTCAAACAGCCTAGATAGGCGAGAATCAAGCAGCAGCTTGTTTCTGGTCGCGAACAGCAGCGATAGTACGAACCAGCTTGCCAGCAGAGGCTTCCTTCATGGTAGCCATCAACTTCGCAATTGCTTCTTCGTAAGTCGGCAGCGTGGCCAGACGATCAATTTGTGCTGCGGCGATAAACTCACCGTTAAAAGCGCCAGCCTTGATTTCGAACTTTTGGTTCGCTTTGGCAAACTCTTTGAACAGACGAGCGGCAGCGCCCGGGTGTTCGTTAGAGAAAGCAATCAAGGTAGGACCGGTAAATGCGTCGTTCAGGCACTCGTATTCGGTACCTTCTACCGCGCGACGCAGCAGGGTGTTACGCACAACGCGCATATACACACCAGCTTCACGAGCGGTCTTACGCAGGACGGTCATCTTCTCTACAGTGACGCCGCGAGAATCGGCTACAACTGCAGAAAGAGCGCCTTTGGCAGCTTCGTTGACTTCAGCAACAATTGCCTTTTTGTCTTCGAGTCCCAATGCCATTGGCTTAACTCCTGGATTGAATCCGGGTCTATTGACCCAGTACTGACACATCCCCCCTACCTTTACAACAGAGGGGAACGATGCGGTAGCAGGATTCCAGAAGAGAAAGAATCTTTCTCGCTGGGTTTCCGGCACCGTCTACGCAGGAAGAATTAAGGCTTTGCGGCCTCCTGCGGTCTTGGACGGAGGTCGAAACCCCCAACCAATCAAGGCGCAAAATTATAGATTAAATTTTGCGCCTTGTAAAACCCATCAATTAGGCCTGAGCTTCCAGGGAAGCTTGGTCTACGGCAACACCGGCACCCATGGTGGTGGAGATGCTGACTTTCTTGATGAATACACCCTTGGCGGAGGACGGCTTGGCCTTCTTCAAGGCAACCAGCAGCGCTTCCAGGTTTTCTTTCAGCTGAACTTCGTTGAAAGAGACCTTGCCCAGAGTGGTATGAATGATACCGTTCTTGTCGTTACGGTAACGAACCTGACCAGCCTTGGCGTTCTTGACGGCTTCGGCTACGTTCGGAGTGACGGTACCCACTTTCGGGTTCGGCATCAGACCGCGCGGGCCCAGGATCTGGCCCAGTTGACCAACAACACGCATGGCATCCGGGGATGCGATGACGACGTCGAAGTTCATCTCGCCTTTCTTGACCAGCTCGGCCAGGTCGTCCATACCAACCAGTTCAGCACCGGCAGCCTTGGCGGCTTCGGCATTGGCACCCTGGGTGAACACGGCGACACGGATGTCACGACCGGTACCGTGCGGCAGTACAGTTGCACCACGTACGTTCTGGTCGGATTTACGAGCATCGATACCCAGGTTAACGGCAACGTCAACGCTTTCAACGAACTTGGCGGTAGCCAGTTCTTTCAGCAGGGCAATGGCTTCGTTGATGGAGTACTCTTTGGTACCGTCAACTTTTTCGCGAATAACGCGCATACGCTTGGACAGTTTAGCCATTGTCTTACTCCTCCACTACCAGGCCCATGGAACGAGCGGAACCGGCGATGCAACGTACTTTTGCATCCAGATCGGCACCAGTCATATCCGGCTCTTTGGTCTTGGCGATTTCTTGCAGCTGAGCCACAGTCACCTTACCAACCTTGTCTTTGTTCGGCTTGGCGGAACCAGACTGGATACCAGCGGCTTTCTTCAGCAGGAAGGAAGCGGGCGGAGTCTTGGTTTCGAAGGTGAAGGAACGGTCGCTGTAAACGGTGATCACGACCGGAGTCGGAGAACCTTTTTCCAGCTTTTCTGTACGAGCGTTGAATGCCTTACAGAATTCCATGATGTTCACACCGTGCTGACCCAGAGCAGGACCAACGGGAGGGCTGGGGTTAGCACTGCCAGCCTTAACTTGCAGCTTGATATAAGCTGTGACTTTCTTAGCCATTACAAAAATACCTCAAAAATGGGTTCTAACGCCTCGGAGACATGCTCCTGCAAACGGCTCCCCAACAAATAAAGGGGCAGCGAATTATAGAGATAATCGCTGCCCCTGACAACCGTTAAACGTACAGAGATTAATCAGCCTTTTTCGACCTGACCAAAATCCAGTTCTACCGGCGTTGAGCGGCCGAAGATGAGTACGGAGACCTTCACGCGGCTCTTTTCGTAGTCCACCTCTTCAACGGTACCGTTGAAGTCGGCGAACGGACCATCGGCAACCCGGACCATCTCACCCGGTTCAAACAGGGTTTTCGGACGCGGCTTGTCGTGGGCATCTTGCAGACGATTGAGGATGGCATCCGCTTCTTTATCGGAGATAGGAGCAGGGCGATCGGAGGTACCGCCGATGAAACCCATTACACGTGGTACATTGCGTACCAAGTGCCATGTGGTTTCATCCATCACCATCTGGACCAGGACGTATCCCGGGAAAAATTTGCGCTCACTCTTGCGCTTCTGGCCAGCACGCATCTCGACTACTTCTTCGGTCGGGACCAGCACTTCACCAAACAGCTCTTCCATGCCATGCATCTTGATATGTTCACGCAGGGATTTGGCAACACGGCCTTCGTAGCCGGAAAATGCCTGCACGACATACCATCTCATACGCTGTTCACGTTGTTCAGTCATGGCTTATCCTTACACACCGGTAATCAAGTTGACCAACCAGACCAAGGCGCCGTCCAACACGAACAGCAGCAGCCCCATCACGGCAGTCACCGCCAGCACAATCAGGGTTGTCTGAATGGCTTCCTGACGGGTCGGCCATACGACCTTGCGGACTTCCAGGCGAGACTCACGGGCAAACGCCAGTGTTGCCTTGCCCTTGGTGGTTTGCAGGGCCACTGCACCGGCAGCAGCGATGACAACGACCACACCCAGGGCGCGGACGGCAGCAATAACGTCGCTCAGCAGGTAATTGCCCACTACAGCGGCCGCCAGGATGATGAAAACCAGGCCCCAAAGCAGGGTATCCTTGCTTCCGCCCTGACCCTCAGAACTAACACTCATACAACCCACCTGTATCTGACGTAACCAAAGACACAAAAGCCCCGTACGAGACGAGGTATATGGCAGGGGCGGCAGGACTCGAACCCGCAACCATCGGTTTTGGAGACCGCTGTTCTACCAATTCGAACTACGCCCCTGCATAAGAAAGCCCCTATTATAGGGGCTTTGCTTTATTTATGTAAGCCAAGATTAAGCGATAACTTTGGCTACAACACCAGCACCTACGGTACGGCCACCTTCACGGATGGCGAAACGCAGGCCGTCGTCCATCGCGATCGGCGCAATCAGGGTAACAACCATCTTGATGTTGTCGCCCGGCATGACCATCTCTACGCCTTCCGGCAGTTCGATGGTACCGGTCACGTCGGTAGTACGGAAGTAGAACTGCGGACGGTAGCCCTTGAAGAACGGGGTGTGACGACCACCTTCTTCTTTGGACAGCACGTACACTTCGGATTCGAACTTGGTGTGCGGCTTGATGGTGCCCGGCTTGGCCAGTACCTGACCACGCTCTACGTCTTCACGCTTCACGCCACGCAGCAGCGCGCCAACGTTCTCACCTGCACGACCTTCGTCCAGCAGTTTGCGGAACATTTCAACGCCGGTACAGGTGGTCTTGGTGGTATCTTTGATACCAACGATTTCCACTTCTTCACCAACCTTGACGATACCGCGCTCTACACGACCGGTAACTACGGTACCACGGCCTGCGATGGAGAATACGTCTTCGATAGGCATCAGGAACGGCTGGTCAATGGCACGCTCCGGCTCCGGAATGTAAGTGTCCAGGTGGCCAGCCAGTTCCAGGATCTTCTCTTCCCACTGAGCTTCGCCTTCCAGCGCTTTCAGTGCGGAACCACGGACTACCGGCAGGTCATCACCCGGGAAGTCGTACTCGGACAGCAGTTCGCGAACTTCCATCTCGACCAGTTCCAGCAGCTCTTCGTCATCTACCATGTCGCACTTGTTCATGAACACGATGATGTACGGAACGCCTACCTGACGACCCAGCAGGATGTGCTCACGAGTCTGCGGCATCGGGCCGTCAGTCGCTGCTACTACCAGGATTGCGCCGTCCATCTGGGCAGCACCGGTGATCATGTTTTTAACGTAGTCGGCGTGACCCGGGCAATCTACGTGAGCGTAGTGGCGGGTAGCAGTGTCGTATTCTACGTGGGAGGTGTTGATGGTGATACCACGCTCACGCTCTTCCGGTGCCTTGTCGATCTGGTCGAAGGCGAAAGCTTTACCACCGAAGTGCTTGGCCAGCACGTTGGTGATGGCGGCGGTCAGGGTGGTTTTACCGTGGTCAACGTGGCCGATGGTACCCACGTTAACGTGCGGTTTATTACGCTCAAATTTTTCTTTAGACATGATCGTCCCTCTAAACTAACGCTGAGTACGCGGTGGCAAGCTAACCACAGAACAGTTTATATGATGGATTTGAATCAAGGGGAGTAGAGAGGTTGGTGCTGACAGGCTGGTTCGATTGCCGAACTCACCCTAAGGTGTGGCTCTCAGAATTACCTGAGCCATATCAGCATCTTGGAGCGGGCAGCGGGAATCGAACCCGCATCATCAGCTTGGAAGGCTGAGGTAATAGCCATTATACGATGCCCGCATTTCTCTAACCCAAAGAACTCAAACCGCAGAGAAATATGGTGGAGGGAGAAGGATTCGAACCTTCGAAGGCAGAGCCGTCAGATTTACAGTCTGATCCCTTTGGCCGCTCGGGAACCCCTCCAGTTGCATAAATGCCACAACGGTAATTCTGCTTGCACCCGTTGTTTTTGTCGCTTTTGCTCGGCAAATAGACGACAGACATCCAAGCGTCGCGCATTTTATGGTAAGGATTTTGGGGATGCAACCATTGCACCTTGCAAAATGTGCATTTATGCCAGGATCCAGGCAAAAAAACGCGCCTTCTCCGTCCCGACCGGACGCGTCCCTTGTCGCTCCCGATCCCTTGGTGTATGGTCGCCCTGCCCAAGAAACAGTGATGACACCATGACGACAGAGCATAACCCCTATTTGCAATTCACCCGCGAACAATGGGCGTTATTGCGCGATGCGGTCCCCCTGACCCTGACCGAGCACGATCTGCAGACCCTGCGCGGGATCAACGAGAAGGTGTCATTGCGGGAAGTGGAAGAGATCTATCTGCCCCTCTCCCGTCTCCTCAATCTCTACGTCAAGGCCAAGCAGCGCCGCAGCCGGGTGCTGGAGCAGTTTCTCGGTCAGTCCCGCGGCAAGGGCACCTATATCATCAGTATCGCCGGCAGCGTGGCGGGGGGAAAGAGCACCACGGCCCGTATCCTTCAGGCACTGCTGGAGCGCTGGCCGGAGCACCCCAGGGTGGAGCTGGTCACCACCGACGGCTTCCTGTTTCCCAACAAGGAGCTGGAAGCCCGTGGCCTGATGCGCCGCAAGGGGTTCCCCGAGTCTTATGACATCCGCCATCTGGTGGAGTTTGTCGCCAATATCCGCGCCGGCCACGAGAAGGTCGAGGCCCCCGTTTACTCCCACCTCATCTATGACATCCTGCCCGACGAGAAGAAGGTGGTGGAGCAGCCGGACATCCTGATCCTAGAAGGGCTCAATGTGCTGCAAAGCGGCATGGACTATCCCCAGGACCCTCATCGCGTGTTCGTGTCGGACTTCGTCGACTTTTCCATCTATGTGGATGCCGATGCCGAGCTGCTGCGCACCTGGTACATCGATCGTTTTCTCAAATTCCGCAACGGCGCCTTCTCGGATCCCGACTCCTATTTCCACCACTACGCCAAGCTGGCCGAAAGCGAGGCGACCGAGATCGCCAACAACATCTGGCAGGATATCAACTACCTGAACCTGCAAGAGAACATCTTGCCGACCCGGGAGCGGGCCAACCTCATCCTCACCAAGGGCAATGAGCACGCCATCGAGCAGATCAAGCTGCGCAAGTGACCACTGTCGCAGTGCATACATGGAAGAGGGGGCCCGCAGGCCCCCTCTTTCATTCAGTCGTCATGAGCGTATGGGCTCAGTCCCCCCGCCGCAAGGAGAGTTCCCCTCCCAGATAGAGCTTGAGCCCCTCTTCCGTCTCCAGACGCAGGGCTCCGCGTTCGTCGATCCCCCGGGCAATCCCGCGGATCACCTGCTCTCCCATCAGCAGCTTCACCGGCTGGCCGGCGAAGTGGTCGAGCCGGTTCCAGCTCTCGACGAAACTCGCCAGTCCCGTCTGTTCGAAGGTCTGCATGGCCTGCTGCAGGTGCAGCAGCACGCAGGCGGCCAGCTCGTTGCGATCCACCAGCTCGGGCTGGATATGGCGCAGCTCGGACCAGGCCTGATCGATCTTCTCCCCCTCCCGACTCGGCATCGCCAGATTGAGGCCGACCCCGATCACCAGATGGCAGCTGGCACCCGCACTGCCGCTCATCTCCACCAGGATGCCCGCCAGCTTGCGGCCCTGGTAATAGAGGTCGTTCGGCCACTTGAGCTCGACCCCGGGATAACCGAGGGACTCCAGCGCCTCGACCACCGCCACGCCGACCGCGAGACTCAGTCCCATGGCGGCCGCCATGCCCTGCTCAAGCCGCCAGTACATGCTCAGGATCAGCTGGCAACCGAAGGGAGAAACCCAGGGTTTGCCACGACGTCCCCGCCCGGCGGTCTGGCACTCGGCCAGACAGCTTTCGCCGGAGCTCAGGGTGTTGACCCGCTCCAGCAGGTACTGGTTGGTGGAGTCGATGACAGGGAAGCAGTGCACCGGTGCCATCGGTGCCTCTGCCTGCAGCCGCCCCTCGTCATAGAGGGCCATGGGCACCGCCAGCCGATAGCCCTTGCCGGTCAAGCTGAAGAGATCCAGCCCCAGATCCTTGAGCGCGGCCATGTGCTTGCTCACCGCCGCCCGGCTGATGCCAAGGCGCTCGCCCAGCTGCTCACCGGAATGGAACTGGCCGTCGCTGAGCAGGGTGATCAGGGTCTGTCTGACGGGGGTCAGGATCATGCCAGTATCTCGTCGAGCCAGGTTTCACCACTGCGCCCCATGAAGCGCACCTCATGTTCCAGCACCACACCGAACTGGTGTTCCACGCTGTCGCGGACGTGGGCCGCCAGCGCGATGAGCTCCATGGCGCTGGCGCCCCCCAGATTGACCAGCACCAGCGCCTGCTCCTGATGCACGGCGGCACGACCGATGGCAAACCCCTTGAGACCGCACTGATCGATGAGCCAGCCAGCAGCCAGCTTTGCCTGCCCTTCTGCTGCGGGGTAGCAGGGCATCTGCGGGTATTGCTGTTTCAGGGTCTCGGCCAGGGCAGCGTGCACCACAGGGTTTTTGAAGAAACTGCCCGCGTTGCCCAGCACCGCCGGATCCGGCAGCTTGGCCATGCGGGTGGCACAGACGGTGTCGAAAATGGCCTGTGGCGAAGGGGTATCCCCCAGCGCCGCCAGCGGGCCATAACCGGCGACCGGACGCCATGCCTTGGACAGGCGCAGACCGACGGCGGTGATGAAATGGGAGTCCTGATAGTCGTGCTTGAAGATGCTGTCACGGTAACCGAACCGGCAATCGGCCGCCGCGATGCGCTCAACCTCGCCACTCTGCCAGTTGAACGCCTCCACGTAGGCACAGACGCTGGCCAGCTCGACCCCGTAGGCACCGATGTTCTGTACCGGGGCCGCCCCGACCGTCCCGGGAATGAGTGCCAGGTTCTCCAGCCCGTGCCAGCCCTGTTGCAGGGCGTGGCATACCAGCTTGTGCCAGTTTTCACCTGCCGCCACGTGCAGCAGCCAGTGCTCGGACTCCTCGTGCAGCGTGATCCCTTTCAGGCCGTTGTGGATCACCAGACCGGCAAAGTCATCGCAGAACAGGATGTTGCTTCCTCCTCCCAGCACCAGGCGCGGCAAGGTGGCCAACTCCGGGTTGGTCCGCAGTTGCGCGAGATCATCCGGCCGGGTCACATCGGCCAGCCAGAGGCAGTGTGCATCCAGGCCCAGAGTATTGAGGGTCGACAGGGAGGCGTGGGGGGTGAGTTTCATCTGTGTGTTCCGACAAGGACAAGGGCGCAGTTTACCCCAGATCCCCCGGGACAAAAAACCCGGACACTTTTCGGACTCAGGGCTCTGGAGTAGAGTAACCCCTTCATCCCGCTGAGGAAGCATGCATGAACAATCAATTCGCCGTCATCGGCCTGGGCCTGTTTGGCAGCGCCTTGTGCGAAGAGTTGCAGCGCCAGAATGCCGAGGTACTGGCCATCGACATCGACGAGAGCAAGACCCGCCAGATAGCCACCCTCTGCAACCACGTCATCGTGGCCGATGCCACCGACGAGGCCACGGTCGCCGAACTGGGCCTGGCGAATTTCGACATCGTCTTTGTCGCCATCGGCGACAACCTGGAGACCAGCATCCTGACCACGCTGGTGCTGAAAGAGGCGGGCGTGAAGAAGGTCTGGGTCAAGGCCCGCGACAAGTTCCACGCCAAGATCCTGCAGAAGGTGGGCGCGGACAAGGTGATCAACCCGGAGTGGGACATGGGCCGCCGGGTGGCCCAGAGCATGCTGGACAACCGGCTGTTCGACTACCTGGAGCTGGGTCACGACATGGTGCTGACCGAGTTCGTGATCGGCTTGCAGCAAAACACCCGCACCCTGGCCGACTTGCGCCTGCTGCAGCAAAGCGATTTCCAGCTGTTGGCCATCAAGCGGGGTGAGGTGCTGCACAACGTCCTGACCGGCAAGATGGAGCTGCAACTCGGTGACATCCTGATCCTGGCCGGCAACAAGCACGCCATCGATCACTGGCTCGACACCCTATGATCAACTGGCGCAGCAACTACGCCTTCACCCTGCATCGGGAAGACAACTCCCGCTGGAGCGAGGCCAAGCTCATCCTGGGCAGTTTCCTCATCATCCTGCTGGTTGGTACCCTGTTTCTGGTCCAGCCCTCCAGCCACAAGGGTGAGGTCACCGTCATCAACGCCCTGTTCACCGCCACCTCCGCCATCAGCGTGACCGGCCTCGGGGTGGTGGATACCGGCACCGCCTTCACCCTGCAGGGGCAGATCATCCTGTTGATATTGATGGAGATTGGTGGTCTCGGCCAGATGACCATGACACTGCTGCTCATCGCCATGTTCAGCAAGCGGGTCGGGCTGCGCCAGCAGGTGCTGGCCAAGGAGGCACTGGGCCAGGAGGGATCCGTCAACATCGTCCAGCTGGTGAAACGCATCGTCCTGTTCGCCCTGATTGCCCAGCTGATCGGCACCGCCATCATGGCCATTCGCTGGGTGCCCGACATGGGCTGGGGCCACGGCCTCTACGTCAGCTTCTTCCACGCGGTGTCGGCTTTCAACAACGCCGGCTTCTCGCTGTTTGCCAACAACCTCATGGACTACCGGGATGACCCCATCATCAGCCTGACCATACCGGCCCTGCTGATCCTGGGGGGGGTAGGCTTCACCGTCATCGTCGACCTGGTGCGCAACCGCCGCTGGCGCAAGCTGAAACTGCACAGCAAGCTGATGCTGCTGATGACCCCTGCCCTGCTGCTGCTGGGGACCCTGATGTTCTGGCTGCTGGAGCACAACAACCCTGGCACCCTGGGCAACGCCTCCTTCGGGAGCCAGTGGTTGGCAGCCTTCTTCCAGTCGGCCACCGCGCGCACGGCGGGCTTCAACACGGTGGATATCGGCCAGATGGTACCGGCCTCCCTGCTGTTCATGATGATGCTGATGTTCATCGGTGCCGGGGCGACCTCGACCGGGGGCGGTATCAAGGTCACCACCTTTGCCGTCGTCCTGCTGGCGACCCGGGCGTTTCTGACCAAGCGCCCCCATGTCACCGCCTTCGGCCGCACCCTGTCACCCCAGATAGTGACCCGCTCCCTGGCCATCATCATCGTCAGTACCATGGTGCTGATGCTGGCGATGTTCCTGCTGATGCTCACGGAGTCGCAATCATTCGACAAGATCATGTTCGAGACCATCTCGGCCTTTGCCACCGTGGGACTGTCCACCGGCATCACCGCTTCTCTGAGCGAACCGGGCAAACTGATCCTGGTGCTGGTGATGATCTGCGGTCGTCTGGGGCCCCTCACCCTGGCCATCATGCTGGCCCGCCCGGTGGAGACCCGCATCCTTTATCCGGAAGAGAGCGTCTACACGGGGTAAGCCGCTCCATCCATGCAAAGAGGGGCCACTGGCCCCTCTTCTTATTTTTATGTGATCACGGCGCGCACCAGCCTCAGGCAGCCTTGCCCCTGGTCGTCCCCTTACCAGTGCTCTTTCCAGGACTCTTCCCCGCACGAGCACTCTTGCCCGTGCTCGTGCGGGGGCGTGCGGCGGTGGACCCAGTCCGCTTGCGGCGGGCAAAGCGTTGCTTGCTGTCACCGGGCGCCGCCTTGGGCAGCGCGCTGAAGCTGGCGCCGGAATCCTGCCGCGCCCCCTCGATCAGGCCGTTGAGCTGCTCGGTGAGCGGCCCCATGAACTGCTGGTAGCTGCCGTGACGTTCGGCGATCTGACCCAGACTCTGCTCCCACAGTGCCGTCATGTCCGGTGTCGTGGCGGTCGTGGGCAGCGCCTGGACCAGGGCTCGCCCGGTCGGGGTGGCCTTGATGCTCTTGCCCTGGCGCACCAGGAAGCGGCGCTTGAACAGCAGATCGATGATCCCGGCCCGGGTCGCCTCGGTGCCCAGACCGTCGGTCTCCCGCAGGGTCTTGCGGATCTCGGGATCCTGCACATAACGGGCGATGCCGGTCATGGCAGCCAGCAGGGTGGCATCGGTAAACGGCTTGGGGGGCTGGGTCATCTTCTCCAGCAGCTCCCCCCGCTCGCACAGCAGTTCCTCCCCCTCTTTCAGGGCAGGCAGGGTTCCCGCCTCCTCCTCGTCATCCTCTTCCACTCCGAGCAGCGCCTTCCAGCCCGCCTTGAGGATGCGGCGCGCCTTGGCCTGGAACAGCCCTCCGGCGATGCGCAGCAACACCTTGCTGTCGTTGTACTCGAACGGCGGGTAGAACTGCAGCAGATACTGGCGGGCAATCAGGCCGTAAAGCTTCGCCTCGTCGGCCCCCAGGCTCGCCTCCTTCCCCCTCTTCTCGGTGGGAATGATGGCGTGGTGGGCATCCACCTTGCTGTCGTTCCACGCCTTGCTGCGGATCCTGCCATCCGCTTCGGCGACCGCCCTGGCCAGCGCAGGGGCCGTGCTGGCGATGGCCTCCCGCACCTGGCCGGCCCGGTTGAAGTGCTCGCTCGGCAGATGGCGGCTGTCGGATCTGGGATAGGTGATGAGCTTGTGCCGCTCGTAGAGGCTCTGGCAGATATCCAGCACCCGCTTGGCATCCATGCCAAAGCGCTTGGCCGCGTCGATCTGCAGGCTGGAGAGGTTGTAGGGGAGCGGCGCCGCCTGCTTGCGCGCCTGCTCCTCCACCGCCTCCACCCGGGCGGGTTGCCCCTGGATCCGCTCCACCACCTTGGCGGCCAGCGCCCGGTTGAGCACCCGTCCCTCCTCATCCTGCCAGGGCAGACATGCCTCCGATGGCAGCCACCTGGCGGTGAAACGTTCGTTGCCCTGGGTCAACAGATGGGCCATCACCTCGTAGAACGGCTTGGGAACGAAGGCCTCGATCTCGAGATCCCGGCGCACCACCAGACCGAGCAAGGGGGTCTGTACCCGACCCACCGACAGCAGTTCGCTGCAGCCCCCCTTGCGGCCAAGCAGGGTATAGGCCCGGGTCATGTTGATGCCATAGAGCCAGTCGGCACGGCTACGGGCCAGCGCCGACACCGCCAGCGGCACGAACTCCTTGTTGTCTCTGAGCTTGTCGAGGGCGCGGCGCACGGCGGGGGGATTGAGATCGCTGATGAGGCAGCGCTGAACCGGTTTGGTCTTGGGATAGCCGAGAAAGTCGATCACCTCGTCCACCAGCAGTTGCCCTTCCCTGTCCGGGTCACCGGCGTTGACCACGCAGTCCGCCTGCTTGATGAGCCCCTTGATGACGGCCAGCTGGGCCTTGGTCTTGGGTTTGGCCACCAGCTGCCACTGGGTCGGGACAATGGGAAGGGATTCCATGCGCCACTGCTTGTAGGCGGCATCGTAGGCATCGGGCTCGGCCTGCTCCAGCAGGTGGCCGATGCACCAGGTCACCACGTCTCCCTGCGCCGTCTCGATGAAACCATCCCCCTTCTTGTGCGGTTTGGGGAGGACATCGGCGATGGCGCGGCCAAGGCTGGGTTTCTCGGCGATAAAGAGTCGCATGATGGATACACCTGAATACTGTATATGTGAACAGTATACAATCCTCTCGCCACAAACCCCAAGCCCCGGGGTGGCGTACTGCCTCCTCGCCCCGGCTTGGGCATCGCCCTCACCACAGCACATCCCGCTCCAACTGGATGGGTAAAGTGAGATTTAAATTCAAAAAATCATGACAAAACAAATAACAAAACCAAAAATCAATTATATGTCGAAATTAAAACCATGACCGAGGTCAACCCTTAGAATCCTGGGACTACTACTATATTGGTAATACCCGAATTCGAAGGACACCGTCACCATGCTTAGAAAACTGTTGAGAAAGACCTGGTTCTGGCTTCTGCTGCTCGGGGCCCTGCTGGGGATCGCCGCACTGGGCGTCACCGTCACCGTGCTGCACAAGACCAGCTCCACCGAGTTCTGCGTCTCCTGCCACTCCATGCAGACCCCGCTCGCCGAATATCAGGGCAGCGTCCACTTCCAGAACGTGAAGGGGATCCGCGCCGAGTGCGCCGACTGCCACATCCCCAGTGAACCCGCCGCCTATCTCTGGACCAAGATCCGCGCCGTGAAGGACATCTATCACGAAGCGATCGGCACCCTCGACACCCCGGAGAAATACGAGGCCCACAAGCTGCGCATGGCCCAGACCGTGTGGGATCAGCTCAAGGCCAATGACTCCGCCACCTGTCGCAGTTGCCACAGCTACGCCGCCATGGACATCCTGGCCCAGCGCCCCAATGCCCGCGCCGAGCACCCGGTCGCCATCAAGGAGGGTCAGACCTGCATCGACTGCCACCGCGGCGTTGCCCACATCATGCCGGACATGAGCGGCCTGGCCGCCGCCGGTGCCAGCGAACTGGCCGCCGCCGCGGCCCAGACCCCGACCACCGTCACCACCCGCTATGCCATCGCCACCACTCCGCTCTATCTGGATGCCGGCGCCAAGACTGACGAAGGCACCCTGATGCCCTCCACCCAGGTGGAAGTGCTGGCCAACGACAACGGCCGCACCCAGGTGCGCATCGACGGCTGGCAGCAGGACGGTGTGAGCGAGGTGTTCTACGCCGCCCCCGGCAAACGGATCCTGAGCGTGCTGGTCGGCGAAGCCGCCAGAAAAGCCCTCGTGACCGGCAAGAGCGAAACCGACAGCGCCACCAACCTCACCTGGCATCAGGTCAGCCTGACCGCCTGGGTTGACCAGAGCCAGCTCATCGGCGACCAGGGCAAGCTGTGGCAATACGCCTCCACCCTGATGTCCAACAACTGCACCGGCTGTCACGGCCTCACCGCGCTGGATCACTTCAACGCCAACCAGTGGATCGGCGTCATCAAGGGGATGGAGTCTCGTACCTCCCTCACCCCGGAGCAGGCGCGCATGCTCACCCAATACGTGCAGAAACATGCCAGCGACATGAGCGCGGCCCATTAAGGCAGGAACAGAGGACTCTCCCATGACTTTTTTCAATGACCAACAGACCAACCTCTCCCGCCGTACTCTGCTCAAGGGGCTGGGGGCCTGTGCCGCCCTGCCCCTGCTGGCCGGTCTCTTCCCGAAAAGCGCCCTGGCCAAGGCCGTCAGCACGGCCCTTGAGCAGTTCCCCACCCTGGTGCCCGCCCAGAAGGGCATCCTGACCGGCGCCCACTGGGGAGCCTTCGAGGCCATCGTCTCCGAGGGCCGCATGGTGCGGGTCCAGCCGGTGGCCGACGATCCGGCACCGAATGACCTCATCGACATGGCGCCGTTCCAGGTCCACGCCAAGAACCGCATCAAGTACCCCATGGTGCGCAAAAGCTGGCTGGAGCACGGCCCGGGCGCCAGACCGGAGCTGCGCGGTGCCGACGAGTGGGTACGGGTGAGCTGGGAAAAGGCCATCGACCTGGTGGCCGGCGAGATCCAGCGCGTCCAGTCTGATTTCGGCCCCCAGGCGATCCACGCCGGTTCCTACGGCTGGAAGAGCGTGGGCATGTTCCACAACAGCCGCACCCTGCTGCACCGCCTGATGAACCTGGCCGGGGGTTTCACCGGCTATGCCGGGGACTACTCCACCGGCGCGGCCCAGGTGATCATGTCCCACGTGATGGGCTCCATCGAGGTGTACGAGCAGCAGACCGCCTGGCCCAACGTGGTGGAACACGCCGAACTGGTGGTGCTCTGGGGGGTCAACGCCCAGGTGACCCTGAAGAACAGCTGGAACATGCCGGATCACGAGGGGCAGGCCGGCTTCAAGGCGCTGAAAGAGAAAGGCACCCGGGTCATCAGCATCGACCCCGTCTACAACGAGACCGCCAAGCTGGTCGGCGCCGAGTGGATTGCCCCGAACGCCTACACCGACGTGGCCATGATGCTGGGGGTGGCCCACACCCTCTACAGCGAGAAGAAGCACGATCAGGCCTTCCTCGATCGCTACACTGTCGGCTTCGACACCTTCCTCGCCTATCTGCTCGGCAAAGAGGACGGCCAGCCCAAGAGCGCCGAGTGGGCGAGCAGCGTCTGCGGCGTCGATGCCAAGGTGATCCGCCAGCTGGCCCTCGACATGGCCGCCAAGCGCACCATGATCATGGCGGGCTGGGGCATGCAGCGTCAGCACCACGGTGAACAGCCCAACTGGATGCTGGTCACTCTGGCCGCCATGCTGGGCCAGATCGGCCTGCCGGGGGGCGGCTACGGCTTCAGTTACCACTACTCCTCCGGTGGCAGCCCCACCGCCAAGGGCGGCATTCTGGCGGGCATCTCCGCTGGCAATGCGCCGAAGAACAGCCCGGCCCCGATCCCGGTGGCCCGCATCGCCGACTGCCTTGCCAACCCGGGCAAGACCATCGACTTCAACGGCCGCAAGGTGACCTATCCGGACATCAAGCTGGTCTACGTGGCGGGGGGCAACCCCTTCCACCACCATCAGGACACCAACAACCTGCTGCAGGCGTGGCGCAAGCCGCAGACCGTGATCGTGCACGAGCCCTACTGGACGGCGACTGCCAAGCACGCCGACATCGTGCTGCCGGCCACCACCAGCTATGAGCGCAACGACCTGGAGATGGGGGGCGACTACTCCCAGCGCTACGTCTTCCCCATGCACCAGTGCGTCCCCCCCCAGTTTGAAGCCCGCAACGACTTCGACATCTTCAGCGCCATCGCCGCCAAGCTGGGCGTGCAGGAGCAGTACACCGAAGGGAAGGACGAGATGCTGTGGCTCAAACAGATGTACGACGGCATGGCGGCCCAGGCCCGTGGCGCCCGGGTGGCACTGCCGCCGTTCAACATGTTCTGGGAGTCCAACAACTACATCCGCTTCCCGATCCCGGAAGCCAACCGCCAGTGGATCCGTCACGCCGATTTTCGCGAAAACCCGCTGCTCAACCCGCTCGGTACCCCGTCCGGCAAGATCGAGATCTTCTCCAACACGGTGGCGGGGATGGGTTATGCCGACTGCACCGGTCATCCCAAGTGGTATGAGCCCAAGGAGTGGGTGAAGAGCGAGGTGGCGGCGCGCTATCCGCTGTCGCTCAACACCTCCCACCCGACCCAGCGGCTGCACTCCCAGCTCGACAACACCCCGCTGCGGGACAAGTTCGCCATCGCCGACCGCGAAGCGATCATGATCCATCCCGCCGACGCCAAGGCCCGTGGCATCCAGGATGGCGATCTGGTGCGGGCCTTCAACGAGCGCGGCCAGATCCTGGTGGGGGCCCTGATATCCGCCGATATCCGGCCCGGGGTAGTGCGGGTGTGTGAAGGGGCCTGGTATGACCCGGCCAAGCCGGGCGAAGCGGGCAGCATCTGCAAGAACGGCAACGTCAACTGCCTCACCTTCGACGAGGGCTCGTCCAGTCTGGCCCAGGGCAACTGCGGCCACATGGCCCAATTGCAGATAGAGAAGTATATCGGGCCAGTGCTCGCCAACACGGCGCACGAGGTACCGGCCAACGGCTGAGTAGAGGACTGAGCAACAAAAACGGCGCCATCAAGGCGCCGTTTTCTTATCGCAGTTTGTGGTGTGGCTCAGAATCACAAGTCACCCTCAACCATATACTCTTCCGCATACTCCACCCGCCTTGCAGCCAGAGCGCGGACAAGGTGGCTCAGAAGTCTCCTTCCACCATGTACTCTTCGGCACACTCCACCAGCTGGGGCCAGAGATCTTCCGGCACCCAGGCCTCGGGGTCATCCTCGTCACCGTCATACTGGCTCCAGAAGAAGGCTCGCAGCCCGCTTGCGAAGTCGTCGCTCAACTCAGCCAGTTCGGAGAGGGGCCCCAGCCAGGCAATGCGGCGCAGGCCGGAGGCGAGATCGTTGATGGCATCCATCAGGGTGCGATCATCCAGGCTCTGCTCCACCAGCAGGGTGAAGCGCTCGCGGGCACTCTCGGTCTGATCCTCGTCCAGCTCGCCCACGTCGGCCAGCAGGTCGACAAAATCCTCCAGCAGGAACTGGATCAGGGCATCCCTGTCCTCGAACCACTGGATCTGGGCCCCCTTGGTGCCCAGCACCGAGGCATCGAACGAATCATCGAGATGGCACAAAGCCCAAGGATCGTCAGTCATTGCTACCCTTCCTACACCTGAAACAAGAGACGTATCTTATGCCGGGTGCCGCACCCTTGCCAGCACGGCGGCACAAAAGGGGCCCCCCGTCACTCGACCCTGGCCACCTTGGGCAGGGAGAGGGAAGCGGCGAGCCCCCCCAGCTCGGCCCGCCCCATGATGAGGCTGCCACGGTAAGCCTCCGCCAGATCTGACACTATGTTGAGACCGAGCCCGGAACCCGGCACCTTCTCGTCGAGGCGCACCCCCCGCAGCACCGCCTTGGCGATCTGATCTTCACTCATGCCGGGACCGTCGTCCTCGATGCGCAGGGTGATCCAGCCCCCCAGCTCGGCGCTGGAGATGCGCAGCTCGCTGGCGGACCACTTGAAGGCGTTCTCCAGCAGGTTGCCCACCATCTCGTCGAAGTCCTGCTCCTCCACCCCGACCGCCAGATTGACCGGCACCTGCAAGTCCACCGTCTTGCCGGGATAGAGGCGGGAGAAGGCGCGGCAGATGTACTCCACCCGGGCCCGCACCGGGGTCGACACCCCGAGGATCTTGGCGGCGCCGGTCACCCGCGCCTTGCCGAGGTGGTAGTCGATGTGGCGCTGGATCTGGTCGAGCTGCTCGCCAAGGGCTGCCTGATCCTCCGGCGGCAACTGGGTCACCTGGTTGCGCATGATGCTGAGCGGCGTCTTGAGGGCGTGGGCCAGGTTGCCGGTGTGGGAGCGGGCTCGTTGCAGCAGCTCGCCATAGTGGTGCAGCAGGCGGTTGATGTCCTCCACCAGCGGCTGGATCTCCAGGGGGTAGCGCAGCCGGAACCCCTCCTGATGACCTTGATGGACGCGGCTCAGCTCGCGGCGCAGCAGGTGCAGCGGGCGCAGGCCGTAGAGGATCTGGAACATGAAGCCGAGCACCAGGCCGGTGGCGGCGAAGCCGAGGCCGAGGAAGAGGCTGATGCGGGTCTTCTTCAGGGTCTGGGTCAGGGCGCTGCTGTCCTTGGCCATCACCAGGGTGAAGACCCGATCAGACCCCGGCAGCAGCACGGTACGGGTCATGATGAGCAGGGGCTCCTTGTTGGGCCCCTTGCCGACAAAGAGATCCGGATCGCCGAAAGCCGACTTCAGGCCGTGGGCACTCAGATGGGCATCCCACAGGGAGCGGGAGCGACTGACCACCGTCTCCCCCAGCTCCAGCTGCCAGTAGTAGCCGGAGTAGGGCTGGCGATAACGGGGGTCGGCCATGGGCTCGGTGACCACCGGCATGCCGTCCGGCTGGATCTCGAGGCGGGAGAGCAGATCGTAGAGCTGCAGGCGCAGGCCATCGGCCTCCGCCTCCTGCCAGTAGTTGCGCATCATGGTCTGCAGGCTGAAGCCGGTGGCGAACAGGAAGAGACCGCACCAGACCATGGCGATCACCACCAGCCGACCTCGCAGGGTGCGTACCAGCCTCATTCAACCCACCCCGCCATCGGTTGCGGTCGCGTCATTCGTTGATCCGGTAGCCGAGGCCGCGCACCGTCTCGATGAGATCGGCGTGGGTCTTCTTGCGAATGCGGCCGATGAACACCTCCACGGTGTTGGAGTCGCGATCGAAATCCTGGGCATAGATGTGGTCGATCAGCTCGCTGCGGGACACCACCTTGCCCCTGTGCTGCATCAGGTAGCCCAGCACCCGGAACTCGTGGGCGGTGAGCTTGATGGGGGTTCCTTCGTACCATACCTGGGAGGCCGCCATGTCGAGACGCACGCCACCGATCTCGAGGATGGAGCTGGCGTTCCCCGCCGCCCGGCGCACCAGCGCCTGCACCCTCGCCACCAGCTCCGCCACCTGGAAGGGCTTGGTGAGGTAGTCGTCCGCCCCGGCGTTGAGCCCTTCAATCTTCTCGTGCAACTGGCCACGGGCGGTCAGCACCAGCACCGGGGTGTCCATCCCCTTGCTACGCCACTCCTTCAGTACGCTCAGGCCGTCGCGACCGGGCAGACCGAGGTCCAGGATGATGGCGTCATAGGGTTCGGTCTCGCCGAGAAAGCCCGCCTCGTTGCCATCGTGGCAGAGATCGGTGACGAAACCGGACAGACGCAGCTGTTCCGCCAGCTGGCCCGCGAGGATCTTTTCATCTTCAACTATCAGAATGCGCATACATGGGTATCCAAAACAGGGTTGTGCCGGCACCGGCAACGGTTGGGGGGACGAACCGGACGGCGGTAGGTTCGCGGACTCACGCCGTTACTCCTCTTCCGGGGGCGGGCGCGGAGCGAACAGGCGCTCCAGATGGTGACCCTTGAGCCACACCATCTCCAGATTGTCAGCCCGGTAGCCCACCTTGATGACGCTGTTCTCCTCGTCGATGAGCCTGAGCTCGTAGAGCCAGACGCCATCCTCCTCACCCAGATCGACGCGCAGCACGCGCACCGGCAGGCGGGAGGCCACCTCCATCAACTCATGAAATGGGCGGACCCGCCCCTCGCTGACCGCCTGTTGCAGCAAGGCCTCGTTCGGCTGGGCCGCCTGAACCAGCATCGGCAGCAGCAATCCAAGCAGGGGCAGCGCGCTATTCATGGGTGATTCATCTCTCAAAACCTAACATAATGCCGTTTATAGTGTGCCAGCCATGAATCCGGAATGAATATGATCCCACGCAGTATCCTGCTGATCTTGTGCCTCTTTTCCACCTTTGGCTGGGCGGCGCAGACACGTCTCGACATGGCCGGACTGGTCAAGTTGTTGCTGGCACAAGGGTATCACGACATTCGGGAAGTGGAGCTGGAAGGGGACAAATTCGAGGTCGATACCCTGAATGCCGACGATCAGCGCGTCCAGTTGCAGGTCGATGCCAACACCGGCGAGATCACCAAAAAAGAGGCCGAATAGGCCTCTTTTGCTATGGGCGTGACGGCTGTTGCGCCGCCCCCCTCCCGGCTACTTGTGCTCGCCTGCGCCAGGGGCGCAGCAGCTTTTCCCGACGTGGCCACAGCAGGGCGCAGGCCAGCACCAGATAGATGAGCGGCTCCTGCCAGCCGCTCTTGACCGACCACCAGTAGTGTACCGGCACCAGCAGAGCCACCCCGTAGATCCAGTTGTGCAGCTTCTGCCAGGCCGGCCCCATGCGACGCAACAGGGCCGGGATCGAGGTGATACTCAGCGCCAGCAACAGCAGCAGCGCCACCATGCCCACCACTATGTAGCTGCGCTTCACCAGCTCGCCGCCAATCAGCCCCCAGTCGAACTGCAGATCCAGCCCCAGCCAGACCATGAAGTGCAGGGACGCCCAGGCGGCGCACCAGAGCCCGAGGGGGCGGCGCAACTTGATGAGCTGCCCCTGGCGCCAGCGCTTGGCGAGCGGCGACACCAGCAGGGTCAGCAACAGCAGGTGGAGGGCCCCCTTGCCAAGGTAATGGGTCAGCCCCTGGACCGGATCCCCCCCCAGCAACCCGGCTGGCACGGCATAGTCCAGCCAGAGCAGAAAGCCGAACGAACCAAGGTGCACCAGCGCCCGCAAGCCGTTGACATGGGCTGTTTTCAGTCTCGGCATCATATTGCAGTTCCCGTCATGTTTTTCCCGCTTCTCATCCCCTCTCCCACCAGGGGAAAAGGCGGCAAGAGATCAGTCGGGCAGCGCGTCAGTCTCAATACCATTTACGCAGATCCATCCCCTGATAGAGGGACGCCACCTCGTCGCCGTAGCCATTGAACATCAGGGTAGGCTGGCGCTTGGCCCCGAAGATGCCCCCCTCGCCGATGAAACGCTCGCTCGCCTGGCTCCAGCGCGGGTGATCCACGTTCGGGTTGACGTTGGCGTAGAAGCCATATTCGTTGGGGGCCAGCAGGTTCCAGGTGGTGGGGGGCATCTCCTCCACCAGGCGGATGGAGACGATGCTCTTGATACTCTTGAAGCCGTATTTCCAGGGCACCACCAGCCGGATGGGAGCCCCGTTCTGGGCGGGCAGGGTTTTGCCATAGAGCCCCATGGCGAGGAAGGAGAGGGGGTGCATGGCCTCGTCAAGGCGCAAGCCCTCCACATAGGGATAATCGATGCCGCCCCCCAGAGCACGGGAGGCCTGCCCCGGCAACTGTTCCGGATCATAGAGCGTCTCGAAGGCCACGAACTTGGCGCGACTGGTGGGCTCGGCACGGCGGATCAGATCAGCCAGCGCAATGCCGCTCCAGGGCAGCACCATGGACCAGGCCTCCACGCAGCGCAGCCGATAGATGCGCTCCTCCAGCGTGCTCTTGTTGATGAGATCCCACACATCCAGGGTGAAGGGTTTGGCTACCTCCCCTTCCACCTTCAGGGTCCAGGGCTCGGGCTTGAGGTAATGGCCGTTGCGGGCCGGATCCCCCTTGTCGGTCCCCAGCTCGTAGAAATTGTTGTGGGTGGTGGCCTTCTCCTCGGGGGTGAGGATCAATCCCTCTGGCCGGGTCGCGGCACGGATGTCGAGGGGTCTGGTGGGGGCCACGGTGGCCGGCTTGTCCGGTGAGAAGAGATCCAGCAGGCTGGCCTTCACCGGAAACGCCAGGGTGGCGGCACCGACGCCCAGGCCCAGCCCTTTCAGGATGCGGCGACGATCCTGATAGACGGTTTCCGGCGTGACATCCTGCTCGGTGGGGTGATGAGAAGTACGGCGCTTGATCAACATGAAAAAACTCCCGGGACGATGAGGTTGACAACCATAAGACCCGCCCCGGCCGAGTTTTATTTCACACAGAATTACATGAGTTGGTAAAGGGGCAGTGCCTTGGCCATGGTACCGGCCAGGAAGAGCACTACGAACACCAGCAGAGGAACGATCACGTTTGGCACCATCAGACTCACTCCATGAGCAGGACAGGGCCTCTAACTATGGAACAAGGTCTGCGGCGCCTCCAATGAATTTTTTTCGCGAGCGCAAGCGTATTCCAGAGTTGCAAAGAGTGACCGGGATCACACACAATCCGGCCCCCGCTTGCTGCCGCTCTACCGCGGAGTAGGCTGCCTCCTTTTCCGGATTCAACCACTGAGAGTCACGCCATGAGCCCACTGTTCGCCATCGCCATCACGACCGGGATCCTCTCCGCCGTCTGGGGTGGACTGGCCGCCGCACTCGGTCTCATCTCCTGGGTCGGCTTCCTCGGCTGCACCAGCTACTTCGCCTCGAGTGGCGGTTACAAGGCGCTGTTGCAGACCCTGCTGTGCAACACCACCGGCATGCTGTGGGCACTCCTGCTGATCCACGGGGAGACCTGGTGGGGGGCCGGCATGGCGGGTTATCTGATGACAGGGGTGGTGGCCACCCTGATGTGCGTGCAGGCCAGGCAGCAGTGGCTCGCCTACATTCCCGGCACCTTCGCAGGTTGCTGTGCCACCTTCGGCGCCGCAGGCGAGTGGCGGCTCATTCTGCCCTCCCTCATCATCGGCGCCCTGTTTGGCTATCTGATGAAGGCGAGCGGCCTCTGGCTCTCCCAGAAGACCCTCTCCACCGACGGCGTCAGCGACCCGGCCTGAGCCCCTAAGCCTGACAAGGTAACCGATTCTGTCGGAAACCAGAGGGGCGGCCCGTCATCGACGGGCCGCCCCTCTGTCATTTATCCCTTCTATCCCTTCGACTTGAAGTTGGCCGCCTCGATGCCGTGCCGATTCAGCAGCTTGTAGAAGTCGGTGCGGTTTCTCCCCGCCATGTTGGCCGCCAGGGTCACGTTCCCCTCCGTGGTGCGCAGCAGCCGGATCAGGTACTCCTTTTCAAACTCGGCCCGCGCCTCGTTGAACGAGGGAATGCCGCCACCACCGCCACTCAGGGCCGACTCCACCATGGCCGCGCCTATCACCGGGCTGCAGCAGAGGCTGGCGAGCTGCTCCACCACTCCGCAGAGCTGGCGCACGTTGCCCGGCCAGGCCGCCGCGGCCAGCAGGGCCAGCGCCTCCGGCGAGAAGCCGAGGGCGGCACAATCGGGGTGACGGTTGCGGTAATCGTCCAGCGCCTGACGGGCCAGCAGGGGGATGTCCTCGCTGCGGGCGCTCAGAGGCGGCAGGGTGATGTTGGCCACGTTGAGGCGGTAGAAGAGATCCTCGCGAAAACGCCCCTCTTCCATGGCGGTCACCAGATCCTGATGGCTGGAGCTGATGACCCGCACCTCGGGGGTGCCCTGACCATACTCCGCCAGCACCTGGAGCAACTTGGCCTGGAGTGACTCCGACAGATCCCCTATCTCGTCGAGGAAGAGGGTGCCGCCTTTGGCCTCGGCAAACAGGCCGGACTGGCCATCCTCGCCAAACAGCTGCAAGTCCAGCGCGGGCCAGGGCAGAGCCGCACAGTTGATGGTATGCAGCGGCTTGTCGCGGCGGTGGCTGGCCTGGTGCAGCGCCTGGGTCATCACCCCCTTGCCGACGCCGGAGGGACCCAGGATCAGCACGGGCACGTCCATGGTGGCGATGCTGCTCGCCTGGATCAGCAATTGCTCCATCTGCGGGTTACGGGTCTGGATGAGGGACTGCCACTCCTGCTGCTGCTTCGGACGGGTCAGGCTGAGAGCATGCTCTATGGTGACCAGCAGCTCGTCCTTGTCGATGGGCTTGGTGAGGAAGCTGAACACCCCGGAGCGGGTCGCCTGGATGGCGTCGGGAATGGTGCCGTGGGCGGTCATGATGATCACCGGCATGCCGAGCCACTGGGACTGGATCCGCTCGAACAGCGCCAGCCCGTCCATGCCCCCCATGCGCAGATCGCTCAGCACCAGGTCGGCCCGTTGCTGGCGCAGCCTGTCCAGCGCTCCTTCGGCGCTGTCGGCGGTATCCACCTCGTAACCCTGGCTGCGCAGGCGCATGCTCATCAGCTTGAGCAGGCTGGCATCATCGTCCACCAGCAGAATACGGCTCATGCTCTCACCCCCTCTTGGCGAAAAACGCGGTCATTGCGGCGCTGTCCGAAGCTGTCATGGCTGACCTCCCCCATTGAGCTTACGCTGGTTGAGCTGCTCGTCGATGGCGGAGAGCTGCTCTATCTGCTGGCGCAGACGCTTCACCTCCTGACTCTGATCGTCGCGGCGGCTGTCTCGCACCAGCAGCTCCTCCCCGAGGGCGATCCAGCTGCGCAGGAAGGCCTGGGCATCGAGACCGAGCTCCGGCAACAGAGCTTTCAGCTGATCCAGCCCGGCCCGGCGGCTGGCCACCGATTCGGACGGGTGGGTGTTGACCATGGCCAGGCTGACCCGGCTCTCGAGGTCGGTGGCGCCGGCCAGTCGCTGGCGCTCCTGCATCCGCTGCTGGGGATGGCTGGCCAGCAGCCAGTCCGAGTATTGCAGGCGCACCTGCATCTCCTTGTTGGCAAACTCCATCCGCCTGGCGATCGCCTCCTGGGAAGGCTCGGTGAGGCTGGTAGAAGGCAGCAGGGAACAGCCAGCGAGCAGGCCTATCATCAATACGGGAATCACAAATCGTTTCATCTTGAATGTCACTTCAGATCCTGGTGGGGAACAGGCACCTGCCCGCTCCTCTCAATATTCGGTGTCAAGGCGCCACCCGCACCTGCGGGGTCGCCGCCACGCCCGTCAGCTCGGGCGCACGTTCAAATCCAGCCGGAAACAGACATCCGCCTGGGCATCCTCGATCAGCCTGAGCTCGCCGCCCAGACTCATGGCAGACTCACGGGCAATGGAGAGGCCCATGCCGGAGCCTTTCAGCAATCCCTGGCGCACTATGCTGCCCTGTTCAAAGGGCTCGAAGATGCGCTCCCGCTCGTCTGGCGGGATGACAGGCCCTTCGTTGGCCACCTCCAGCCAGCCGCCGCCCGCTCCCGCCCCGGCGCGGATCCAGATCTGTCCGCCCCTGGCGCCATAGCTGACTGCGTTGGAAAAGAGATTGTCGAGGATGAGTCGCAGGCGGTAGGGCTCTGCCCGCAGGCTGATGGGCTCGGGCGGCAAGTGTACACTGATTTGCTTGGATTCCAGCGCGAGCCGGTACTCTTCGGACAAGTCTGACAACAAGGGCGCCAGGGGCACCTCGGACAGGGTGAACACCTCCTGCTGGCTGAGGCGATTGAAGTCGAGCAGCCGCTCGATCAGGGTCTGCAGACGGCGGCTGTTCTCCTCCAGCATCTGGCAGATCTCCTGCTGATCCCCGTTGAGGGGCCCCACCAGCTGCTCCGAGAGCAGATCAGCCCCCTCCCGCAGCACGGCAAGGGGGGTTTTCAGCTCGTGGGATACGTGGCGCAGGAACTGGTATTTCTGCTGTTCCAGCTCCTTGAGCTTGTCGTGCAGCCAGCTGATCCGCTCCCCCAGCAGCACCAGTTCGGCCGGGCCATCCACCGGGCGCTGATCCGGCTCGACGCCTGCGCCCAGACTCAGGATCCGCGACTCAATCTGACGTACCGGGTGGATGATGAGGTAGGTAAAGAGCAACACCAGCAGCAGGCTGAGCCCGACCACGAAGCCGCTGACCCACCAGATCTGCTGTTTCAGCTCCACGATGGCGCCCCGCATGCGGGTCACGTGCTCATCCACCTGGCTGCGGGTGACCACTTCCAGTTGCTGGTTCAGTTCGTTGAAGTCGGTGAAACGGGGGCTGGTCGCCTCCTGCCTGGCCTTGCGCAGATCCTGCAGGCCATCGAGCCAGACCAGCGTCGCCTCGAGATCTCCGTAGACCTCGGCATCCGGAATGGAGTCCTGATGAGTCGCGAGCAGTTCCCGGTAGCGCACCAGCTGCTGCCGATAACTGGCCAGGATGCGGTCATCACCCAGGACCGCATAGCGGCGCAGGGTGCGCTCCAGATCGATGGCCTGGGTGGAGAGCAGCGTCGCCCGGCGAGTGTCCCGCACCGCACGTTCCATCTCGTCGCTGGTGAGCTGGCCCAGGTGGGAGAGAGCCTGACTGTCGTGCCAGATCATGCCCCCCAGGGGCATCAGCACCAGCACGAAGCCCATCAGTACTACCTGGAGCAGGGAGCGGGGCCGAACCTTGGTCATCTTCTGCGGTCTCGATTCGTCATGGGGGAGCCAGCATATCCGCACTGCCCCAAAAAGCAAAACCGGCCATAAAGCCGGTTTGATTGCTCACCGAGGCCGGATTCACGCCAGGCCGACGGACGCCACACAGATGACAATGATCATGGCAAGGGCCCCTGACGCGGCCAACAGTGCCCATTTCATTTCTACGCTCATGCAAACCTCCTTTCTGCCAATCAGCGTTGGATCACAACAGATAACGACATGTTAATTCATAGTGAATCCCATAACCGTGAGCTGCGTATATATTTCAGACGAGCCCAACCCAAGGAATGGAAAGCATGTTTTACCTCTGTAGCATTGGATCCAATCTCGACCCCGCCCTGCACGTCAGTCAGGCCGTAGCCGAATTGCTGGCCCGCTTTGGTCGCCTTCACCTGAGTTCCGTCATCCAGACCAAGCCCGTGGGCATGCATTCGCGCCACGATTTCCTCAACTGCCTGTTCGTCGTCCAGAGCGACCTCTCCCCCGCCCAGCTCAAGGCCGAGTTTGTCACCATGGAGCTGGCCCATGGCCGGGATCGCAGCAACCCCCTGTGCAAGGTGACGGACAGGCCACTGGACATCGACATACTGGCCTGCGGCGAACGGGATGACTTCGCCGAGGCCGGGGTGGATGCCTACCTGGGGGATCTGCTGGCGGAGATGTATCAGGGCGGCAGTGTGGACTCCGGCAAGGTGACCCTCGGCCTGCCAGGCAGCAAGGTGTTTGCGAAGCAGCGCATCGGCCAGGCCCCCATCCATCTCTGCCAGCAAGACGAGACCCTGCTTCCCGGCAACGGCCACCCCGGCCCCCCTTCCCGACACGCCGCCATCCGGCACCCTTGAGCCGTTCACACACATGAGGCGCCCAAAGGCGCCTCATGTCATGGCGGCCCGCCTTGCCCTAGATGACGGCGAGGGCGCGCCCCCCGTCCACCCGGATGCTGGCCCCGGTCATGTAGTCGTTCTTCATCAGCATCTGTACCGCCAGCCAGATGGGCTCCAGACCCCCTTCCCGTGCCAGCGGCGTCTTCGCCAGCACCTGCTGGCGCCAGTCATCCCCGTGCTCGTCGAGAAACAGGATGGGGCCAGGCTCTATGGTGTTGACCCGCACGGCGGGTGCCAGTTCGCGGGCAAAGCTCATGGCCAGGGAATGGGCTCCCGCCTTGGTGGCCACGTAGGCGGCAAACTGGGACGCCGGGGCATGGATGTAGATATCGGTGATGTGGATGATGCCCCCGTTGGGCTGGCGGGCAAGGGCCGGGGCCAGCGCCCGGTTGAGCTGGAAGGGAGCCGCCATGTGTACCCGGTAGAACTGATCGAACTGGGCCAGCTGCACCGCAGGATCCGCCGCCTGGGGCTCGAAGGCAGAGGCATTGTGGATGATCAGGGCAAGATCCTCATGGGCCGCCAGCGCCGTCACCACGGCGCCCACCTCCTCTTCCCGGGTGAAGTCCGCCTGTACCAGCTCGACGCCCACGTCTCGCAGACGATCCAGCTCGGGCCGTTCGCTGCGATAGCTGCCCGTCACCTGCCAGCCAGCGGCCACCAGCTGCTCGCACAGATAGAATCCCAGGCGACGGCCACAGCCCGTTACCAATGCACGCATACCCTCTCCTTGTGGTTGTCGCCCTCCCCGATCCATGCAGGATCGCACGGAGGGCCCATTCATCGGCCATGACCTATCGATGTCCGAGGCAAAACCCATTGGCCCCCTGTCACGGCCACCGGGCATAGTGGCCCCATCGACCCCCATGGAGCCACCATCATGCTACAAATTCGCGATCATATGCAGCCATTGACCCACTCACTGCACCCCGGCCTCGGTCTGGCCGAGGCGCTGGACAGACTCCATCGGGCAAACCTGGGGGGCCTGCCGGTACTGGATGACCATCAGCACCTCGTCGGATTTCTCTCCGAGCAGGATTGCATTCCCGCCCTGCTCACGGGCAGCTATCACTGCGACACCCGTACTCTGGTCGAAGATCTGATGAGCCGGACCCCGCTGTTCGTCTCTCCTGATGACAACATCGTGGATCTCGCCCGCCAGATGGCCGGGGCCAGACCCAAGGTCTATCCAGTGATGGAGGGAGGCAAGGTGACGGGCATCATCAGCCGTCGTCAGGTGATGCAGGCCCTCAACACCCAGATGAAACAGTGTCAGGCAACCTGAAGCAGGCCACCTCGCACACGTGTCATGCCGACCACCCTCCCGCCCACAGCCGGCGAGTGGCTGGTCCATCCCGCCCGACTCTGCCACGGGGCGGCCTGTCGAGGCAGCCCGCCCCCCTCCCACCGGCACCGTTCGTTTGTCCCCTCCCCATTTCAGGGTTTGCCATCCGTGGTCGTCTCTAGTTAGATAGGTGCCGGTCACAGTCCCTGCCGGATGCGACCCCGTACCGAGTGCTCAGGAGATGTAACGTGCGACGCTTGCTCGTATTCTGCTTGCTGCTGCCCTGCTGGCTGTCAGCCAGGGAGCTGGTCATTGGTGGCATCCTGGAGCCCCCTCTCAAGTGGCTGGATGCACAGGGACACCCTCGCGGGTTGGATGTGGATCTCGTCACCGCCATCTTCGGCACGCTCCATACCCCCATCAGGATTGAGCTCATCGATTCGGGGGCCAGGCTCACCCGCAATGCCGAAAGCGGCTTCTATGACCTGCTGCTGACCCACTCCTACAAACCGGAGCGGGAGGCCTATCTGCTCTACCCCAAACAGGCCCATATGCTCCATAGCTGGCACTTCTTCATACGCAAGGAGTCCGCAGGCCGGATCCACTATGACCATCTGACGGATCTCAAACCCTGGCGTATCGGTGTCACCCGGGACTTCTCCTATACCCCCGAGCTCGCGGCGGCCATGACAGACCCGAGTTATCACTTCCAGGAGATCCCCATCAACCAGCTGCAACTGCGCAAACTCATCGCCGGTCGCATCGACGTGGTACCCATGTCCCTGGTCACCGCCTTCACCCAGATAAGAGAGGAGGGACTGGAAGGCAAGCTCGACTACCTGCCAAAACCCCTCAAGACCAGCCCCTACTTCAATGTCTGGACCCGTTCCCGGGCCGATGCCGACACTCCGGCCCTGATGGCCGCCTATGATGCCGAACTGCTGCACATGAAGCGGGACGGCCGGCTCAAAGCCCTCTACGACAAATACGGCATCCCCTATATCGAACCCTGATCCACCGGTCAGGGTGTCATAGCCCACAGGGTCGCATTCTGCTGCGCGAACAGGGTCTCGCACAGGAGAGGGAGCTCTACGCCCCCCTCAGACCACCCGACTCAAGGCTTCACATCCCGCAGGATCGGGTTTTGCAGCGAAATCAGCGTCTCGGTGGACTGGATCTCGTCGATGGTCTGTATCTTGTGGATCAGTACCGTCTGCAACTCGTCGATGGAGCGGGTCATCACCTTCATGAAGATGCTGTAGTGGCCCGTGGTGTAGTAGGCCTCCACCACCTCATCCAGCGCCTGCAGCTTGGCCAGGGCCGAGGGATAATCCTTGGCGCTCTTCAGATTGATGCCGATAAAGCAGCAGACGTCGTAACCCAGCTTCTTGGGGTTCACCTGCACCCTGGTCCCCTCGATGATCCCCGCCTGCTTCATCTTCTCCACCCGCACGTGGATGGTGCCCGGGCTGACCGCCAGCTGCTTGGCCAGCTCCGCATAGGGGATACGCGCATTCTCCATCAGGGCTGTGAGGATGGCCTGATCGAGATTATCGATCCGATAATTTTCTGACACTTTTTCGCACTCCCGTTAACGATACCTCATTAATTACACGCATATTTTGATGAAAAAAATATATAAAGCCTATTTCTATTACCGAATATTGAATTACTTGCACCATCTGTTGAAGAATCACCGCATTCAACGGGTTCAAGACAGGTCATTCAGCATGAAACAGCACTACATTCGCAGCCAACAACAGATCAGCTTCGTCAAAGAGATGTTCTCCCGCCAACTCGCCCTGCAACTGGGCCTGATGGAGGTACAAGCCCCCATCCTGAGCCGGGTCGGTGATGGCACTCAGGACAACCTGTCCGGCCACGAGAATGCGGTGCAGGTCAAGGTGAAGACCCTGCCGCAGCACAGCTACGAAGTGGTGCATTCGCTGGCCAAGTGGAAGCGCCAGACCCTGGGTCGCTTCGGTTTCGGCCCGGGCGAAGGCATCTACACCCACATGAAGGCGCTGCGTCCGGACGAGGATCGCCTCACCCCCATCCACTCCGTCTACGTGGACCAGTGGGACTGGGAGAAGGTGATGCCGAGCGAGCGCCGGGATCTCGCCTACCTGCAGGAAACCGTGCGCGGCATCTGGTCCGCCATCAAGGCCACAGAGCGCGCGGTCTGCGCCGAGCACGCGCTGACCCCCTTCCTGCCGGCGGAGATCCAGTTCCTCCACAGCGAAGAGTTGCTGACCCGCTACCCGGATCTCGACGCCAAGGGGCGCGAGCGCGCCATCGCCAAAGAGCTGGGCGCCGTCTTCCTCATCGGTATCGGCGGTGCCCTGTCCCACGGTGAGCGCCACGACGTGCGCGCCCCGGACTATGACGACTGGAGCAGCGAGAGCGAGCTGGGGCTGGCCGGCCTGAACGGCGACATCCTGGTGTGGAACCCGGTGCTGGAAGACAGCTTCGAGATCTCCTCCATGGGGATCCGGGTCGACGCCGAGGCCCTGCGCCGCCAGCTCGCCATTACGGGGGACGAGGACCGCCTGCAGTACGACTGGCATCAGGATCTGCTGGCAGCGCGCATGCCCCAGACCATAGGCGGCGGCATCGGCCAATCCCGTCTGGCCATGCTGCTGCTGCAAAAAGAGCATATCGGTCAGGTGCAGGTGGGCGTCTGGCCGGCCGAGATGAAGGAGCGCATCCCCGGCATGCTGTAACGAACGGATGGCGCCCGGCGGCATGCCCGCCGGACGCCAGCAAGTGTGGCAGTGCGGACTGAGCGAGCGCAGTCCGGACAGGCTGTAAGCGGGAGGCCATCTTCGACGGCCCTCTGCGAAAACGGGGCTTGCCCCTGCGACCCGCTCGACCCACGCCAGGTCGCATTGAATACATTCCTCCCGGCAATCTTCGGATTGCCGTTTTTTATGTCGGAAAACTGTACTCGAAACCGGCCCCGATCGAGTGCTGACGCGGCAGTCCCGCCTTTCTGCTGCCGGTACAGTGGCAGGCAAACAGCTTCTCCACCGCCTCCTCTTCCAAATAGGCGCCGAGCGCCGCCGCCCGCTGCGGACCGGAAAACTTCAGATGCAGGCCGCCGATGACGGCGTGGATCCGCTCCTCGCCACACACCTCCCTGGCCCGCGCTATGATGTTCTCGACCCCGGCGTGACCGCAGCCGATAAAGACGATAAGACCTTTGGAACTCTTATAGGCCAGCACCGAATCATCGCTGATAAGGTCTTTCTCCACCTGTCCGCCCCGCACTATGTAGCCGAGCAGCGAGGGGGCGGCCCTGTCGCGCCGCACAATGCTGCCGAGGAACACCAGACGATCAGAGAGCCACACCGGCTCGGCCGAGCAGTGGGGGAGCAAACCTTTGGCCGCCAGCGACTCCTGAGCCAGCTCCCCCGACAGGCGATAGAGGTTGCATCGCCAGAAGGGGATTGGCAGGAAGTAGCCCCGCTCATTGAACACATCCGGACAGGCGATCAGCGGGATGGACGTGGCATAGCGGGGCAGCGAGCCGACCCCGCCCACATGGTCGTAATGACCGTGGGACAGCACCACATGAGTGAGGGAAGCGAGATCGACTCCCATCACGGTGGCGTTGTGGTACAGCGCACGGCCACGGCCGCTGTCGAACAGCACCCTGAGGCCGTCGCACTCCAGCAGCAGCGCCAATCCCCGCTCGGGCAGACAGCCTGGCCGATGAACATCGTCATCCACCAGCACGGAAAAGGTGAGCATCAGATTTTCCCTCAAAACAAAACGCAGGCACTGAGCCTGCGTTTTTTATCGACCAACCGGTTACTGGGTCATGGTGAGACCGTTGCTGTCCGCCCCGAGCAGCAGCCGCTTGCCGGGGATGACCCGACCCGAGAGCAGAGCCTGGGCCAGCGGGTTCTCCACCTTGTGCTGGATGGCCCGCTTGAGGGGCCGCGCCCCGTAGACGGGGTCGAAGCCCGCGTGCACCAGCTTGGTCAGCAGCTCCTCGCTCACCTCCACCTCGAAGCCCTGGGACTCCAGGCGACTCATCAGGCTCTTGAGCTGGATGCGGGCGATGGACTTGATGTGCTCCTCGCCGAGCGGGTGGAACACCACGGTCTCGTCGATCCGGTTGATGAACTCCGGCCGGAAGCTGCGGGTCAGCACCTCCATCAGCATGGCCTTCATCTCGTCGTAATCCTTCTCGGAGTGGTGCTCCTGAATGAGATCCGAACCGAGGTTGGAGGTCATGATCACCACGGTGTTGCGGAAGTCCACGGTGCGGCCCTGACCATCGGTCAGGCGGCCGTCGTCCAGCACCTGCAGCAGGATGTTGAACACGTCCGGGTGGGCCTTCTCCACCTCGTCCAGCAGGATCACCGAGTAGGGGCGACGGCGCACCGCCTCGGTGAGATAGCCCCCCTCCTCGTAACCCACGTATCCCGGAGGCGCCCCCACCAGACGGGCCACGCTGTGTTTCTCCATGAATTCGGACATGTCGATGCGCACCATGGCGTCCTGGGTGTCGAACAGGAACTCCGCCAGCGCCTTGCACAGCTCGGTCTTGCCCACCCCGGTGGGGCCCAGGAACAGGAAGGAGCCGATGGGACGGTTCGGATCCGACAGCCCGGCACGGGAGCGACGAATGGCGTTGGAGACGGCGTCCACCGCCTCCTCCTGGCCGATCACCCGGCTGTGCAGCTGATCTTCCATCCGCAGCAGCTTCTCCCGTTCCCCCTCCAGCATCCGCGCCACCGGAATGCCGGTCCAGCGCGCCAGGACGTCTGCAATCTCCACGTCGGTGACCCGGTTGCGCAGCAGGCTGGTCTCCTGCATCTCCGCCTGGGTGGCGAGGTCGAGCTGTTTCTCAAGCTCGGGGATGCGGCCATACTGCAGCTCGGACATGCGGCCCAGGTCGCCTGCGCGGCGCGCCACCTCGAGATCCTGACGGGCCTGCTCCAGCGCCGCCTTGATGTGCTGGGTACCGGCGAGGGCGGCCTTCTCGGCCTTCCACACCTCTTCCAGCTCGTTGTATTCCCGCTCTTTTTCACTCAGCTCCTGATTGAGCAGATCGAGGCGCTTGCGGCTGGCGTCGTCGTCCTCCTTCATCAGCGCCTGCTGCTCCAGCTTGAGCTGGATGATGCGTCGCTCGAGGCGGTCCAGGGATTCCGGCTTGGAGTCGATCTGCAGCCGGATGCTGGCCGCCGCCTCGTCGATGAGGTCGATGGCCTTGTCCGGCAGCTGGCGATCCGCGATGTAGCGGTGGGACAGCTGGGCCGCCGCGACGATGGCGGGGTCGGTGATCTGCACGTGGTGGTGCAGCTCGTAGCGCTCCTTCAGGCCGCGCAGGATGGCGATGGTGTCCTCTACCGAGGGCTCCTCCACCAGCACCTTCTGGAAGCGTCGCTCCAGGGCGGCATCCTTCTCCACATACTGGCGATACTCATCCAGAGTGGTGGCACCGACACAGTGCAGCTCGCCACGGGCCAGGGCGGGTTTGAGCATGTTGCCCGCGTCCATGGCCCCCTCGCCCTTGCCGGCGCCGACCATGGTGTGCAGCTCGTCCACGAACAGGATGACGTTGCCCTCCTCCTTGGCCAGATCGCTGAGCACCGCCTTGAGCCGCTCCTCGAACTCGCCGCGATACTTGGCCCCGGCCACCAGGGCCCCCATGTCGAGGGAGAGCACCCGCTTGTTCTTGAGCCCTTCCGGCACCTCGCCGTTGATGATGCGCTGGGCCAGCCCCTCGACGATGGCGGTCTTGCCGACGCCCGGGGCGCCGATCAGCACGGGGTTGTTCTTGGTGCGGCGCTGCAGCACCTGGATGGTGCGGCGGATCTCGTCATCCCGGCCGATCACCGGGTCGAGCTTGCCGAGCTCGGCCCGCTCGGTGAGATCTATGGTGTATTTCTCCAGCGCCTGGCGGTTCTCCTCGGCGTTGGCATCCTCCACCTTCTTGCCGCCGCGCACCTTGTCGATGGCCTGCTCGAGTTTTTCCTTGGTCAGGCCCTGGGCGCGCAGCAGCTCGCCCAGGGTCCCCTTCTCGTCCAGGGCCGCCAGCACGAACAGCTCGGACGAGATGAACTGATCCTTGCGCTGCTGGGCCAGCTTGTCGCAGACATTGAGCAGCCGGCCGAGGCCGTTGGAGAGCTGAACGTCCCCCTCCACGCCGCTGACGCGGGGCAGGCGATCGAGCTCCTCACCGAGGCGCGAGCGCAGGGCATTGATGTCGAGCCCGGTCAGGGCGAGCAATGGACGAATGGAGCCGCCGTCCTGATTGAGCAGGGCGCTCATCAGGTGGACGGGTTCGATGAATTGGTGGTCACGACCCAGTGCAAGAGACTGGGCATCGGAAATGGCAATCTGGAATTTGCTGGTCAGGCGATCGAGGCGCATTGCACTCCCCCTTCAAGACAGACGCCGCTTGCGCGGCAAACAACATAACTTTCTGAGATGAAAGATGAGGCCCGTACGGGCTATTTCAAGGGGCAGGCCTGGTTATTTTTTCTGCAAAGCGGGAAGGAGGCAGCATCCCCCGCCCGGCAAGATGCAGGGCGGGGAAGAGGTTAGGGGGCCAGCCAGACGATGGAGGCCATGCGACCGGTCTGGCCATCGCGGCGGTAGGAGTAGAAACGCTCGGAATCGCTGAAGGTGCAGTGCTCGCCGCCATAAACGGCGGTGACGCCGGCACGGGCCAGCCGCAGCCGGGCCAGCTGATAGATATCCGCCAGCCATTTCCCTTCGTTGGGAGAAGGCACGAAAGCCGCAGCCGCTTCCGCCTGCTCCGCCATAAAAGCGTCGCGCACCTCGCCGCCCACCTCAAAGGCGGCAGGGCCTATGGCCGGGCCCAGCCAGGCGAGGATCACCCCCGGCTCGCAGCCCATGGCCGCGATGCTCTCCTCCAGCACGCCCCCCTGCAACCCGCGCCAGCCGGCATGGGCGGCCGCCACTACGGTACCGGCCCGATCGCAGAACAGCACCGGCAGGCAGTCGGCGGTCATCACTATACAGCCCAGCCCGGCCTCGCGGGCACAGGCTGCATCGGCCTCCGGCGCCCCCCCATACTCGCGACTCACGGGATGCACGGCGGTGCCATGCACCTGGTTGAGCCAGTTGAGAGGGCCGGGGATCCCTGCGGCCTGTTGCAGCAAGGTGCGGTTGGCCTCGACCCTGGCCGGCTCGTCTCCCACGTGGGCCCCCAGGTTCAGGCCGGCAAAGACCCCCTCGCTCAGGCCCCCGTTTCGGGTGGTCGACAGGGCCCTGACATTGCCCGGCGCGGGCCAGTCGGGTTCGATCCAGTTCATCTGTGGCTCCTTTCGGTCATATGAAAGCGGGGCCCCTTGGCTGCAACCAGTCAAGGGGCCCCGTGTCAGATCATGGAGGGCAGGTTGCGGCAGGAATAGTCGCAGAACTGCCGCTGTCTCAGTTCCAGACCAGATCGTCCGGGTTGGCCAGGGTATCCGCCCGCAGCACCTCCATCAGATCCACCATGTCCTGCGGCGTGGGGGAGTGCCACTCCATCACCTCACCCGTGATGGGGTGGGCCAGCTTCAGCATAGTGGCGTGCAGTGCCTGGCGATGGAAGTTGCGCAGGGCCTCGGTCAGCTCTGGGGTGGCGTTGCGCAGCAGACGCAGACGGCCGCCGTAGGCGGGATCCCCCACCAGGGGATGCTTGATGTGGGCCATGTGCACGCGGATCTGGTGGGTACGACCGGTCTCCAGCCGCAGCCGCAGGCGGGTGTGACCACGGAATTTCTCGTGCACCCGGTAGTGGGTGACGGACTCGCGCCCATTGGGCACCACGGCCATGTGGGTACGCTGGGTCGGATGACGGCCGATGGGGGCATCGACGGTGCCGCCCGCAGTCATGTGACCGATGGCGATGGCCTCGTACTCACGGGTGATCTGGCGCGCCTGCAGCGCCTCCACCAGGTGGGTCTGGGCCGGAATGGTCTTGGCCACCACCATCAGGCCGGTGGTGTCCTTGTCCAGACGGTGCACTATGCCGGCACGAGGCACCTCGGCGATGCCGGGGTAGCGGTGCAGCAGGGCGTTGAGCACTGTGCCGTCCGGCGTGCCGGCGCCCGGGTGGACCACCAGGCCGGCCGGCTTGTCGATCACCAGGATGTGTTCGTCTTCATAGACGATGTTGAGCTCGATGTTCTGGGCATCCCAGCGGGTGTCGTCTGCCAGTTCCACATTCACATGCACCTGCTGCCCGGCCACCACTTTCTCGCGCGGGGTATTGGCAACCTGACCGTCCAGGGTCACTCTGTCCTGTAAAATCCACTCCTTGATGCGGGTGCGGGAGTAGTCGGGAAACAATTCGGCCAGGGCCTGGTCGAGTCGCTGCCCGAATTGGTGATCCTGAAATTCGCCTGTCAGTTCAATATGCTGGCTCATGTATGGTCTCTTGAGCGGGGGTATCAATTCGAAATAATCCGGGTATTCTAGCTTTTCTTTTAGCCAAGCATAACGGATACTTTGCCAATTTCGTGGAAATGGACCGGATGTTGTTGATGGGAAAGAAGTCTCACCTGCTGATGTCGCTCGCCTTGGTCGCTACCCTGATCACTGGCTGTTCCAGCACCAAACCCAAGGTTCCCGACGAACCGCCGGAAGTTCTGTACCAGAAAGCCCGCATCAAACTGGATACCGGCAACTACCTCAATGCCATCGAACTGCTGGAAGCGCTGGACTCTCGTTACCCGTTCGGTGCCTACTCCAACCAGGTTCAGCTCGATCTCATCTATGCCTACTACAAGCAGGATGATACCGCCCAGGCGATCGCCAACATCGACCGTTTCATCCGCCTGAACCCGGCGCACAAGAACATCGATTACGTCTTCTATATGCGCGGCCTGACCAACATGGCGGCGGATTACAACTTCTTCCAGGATTTCCTCGGCATCAATCGGGATGACAAGGACCCCTCCTACGCCCGTCAGGCCTTCCAGGACTTCAAGACCCTGCTGCAGAATTACCCCAACAGCAGCTATGCAGCCGATGCCCGTGCCCGCATGATCGGCCTGAAGAACCGTCTTGCCCGCTATGACCTGGGGGTAGCCGAGTACTACGTCAAGCGTGACGCCCTGATCGCCGCCGCCAACCGCGCCAAGCTGATCGTCGAGACCTATCCCGACACGGTGGAGACCGAGAAGGCGCTGGAAATCATGGTCAACGCCTATGACACGCTGAAGATGCCGACCCTGGCCCAGCATGCCCGAGAAGTGCTGGCCAAGAACTACCCGGACAACCGTCTCGGTCGCGGCTGAGTAGCGAACGGACAATGAAAAACCGGAGCCACTGGCTCCGGTTTTTTTATGGCCGACGGCGGCACTCCGGGGTCACTGGTGCTTACCCTGCTGCTTGGCCCGCATGATGTTGATGATCTCGATGTCGGTATCCAGCATCCCCTCCCTGGAGAGGCGGCCCAGGTTGGCGATGGTCTGGTCCACGTCGTCCGAGACGATCCCCTCGCTCTGGGGCACGCGCAGGTTGTTGATGGCCATCAGCGAGGATTTCACCGCCGCCGAGGTGGAGGTGGAGACCTTCATGGAGCAGGCGCTGCCGGCGCCGTCGCAGATGATGCCGGAAACATCCCCAATCATGTTGTTGATGCAGTGGCTGATCTGCTCGAACTGGCCCCCCAGCAGCCAGGTGATGGCGGCCCCCGATCCCATGGCGGCGGTACTGGCGGCACACAGGGCGGAGAGCTTGTTCTGGTAGGCTTTGATGTAGATGGCCACCAGGTGGCTCATCACCAGGGCACGGGCTAGCTGCTCGTCATCGGCCTTGAGGAAGCGGGCCGCGGCGACCACCGGCATGGTGGCGGCAATGCCCTGGTTGCCGGAACCGGAATTGGACATGGCGGGCAGCATGGCGCCATCCATCCGCGCATCGGAGGCTGCAGACGACAGGCGCATGGCCAGGGTCATCAGATCGTCGGAAAGCAGCTTGCGTTCAACCTGGTCGGTGAGGATCTTGCCGATGCGCAGGCCATAGCCCTGCAGCCCTTCGTCCGCCAGCGCCTGGTTCATGGTGGCCGCCTCGCGGATGAAGTCGATCTCGGCCAGCGGCACCTCCAGGGCGAAGGCCACGATCTCCTTCAGGGTCATGGCGGGCTTGCCGGCCTTGGCTGGCTGGATCTGCACCCCGGGGGCACTGTCCTGCACCATCAGCACCTCGCCATCCTTCTCCATCAGCACGATGCGGGTATGGTCGGTACAGATCACCACCCGGGCGCTGTGCCCCTCCACTTCGGCCAGCACCTCGGCGTAGAGCACGTCGGGCACATCCTTCACATCCACCTCTATGGTGGGCAGCAGCCCCTTGGCCGCCTCGACCTGATCCGGCGTGAGGCTCTTGAGCACCTCCAGCCCGGCATCCGGGTTGCCACCGGTGATGCCGACGGCGGCGGCCACCGGCAGGCCGATCATGCCGGTGCCGGGCACCCCGACCCCCATGCCGTTCTTGAACAGATTGCCGCTGACCCAGACGCGGGTGCGGGTCGGTACCTGCCCCAGCAGCTTGCGGCAGTTGGCCGCCGCCAGGGCGACCGACATGGGCTCGGTGCAGCCGAGGGCCGGCACCACTTCACGCTTGAGCAGGGTAATAAAGTCGGTCCATTGTGCGTTCATTGCGATGTGTCTCATGTTCATGGCGCCCGCGTGCGGGCTCGTCATTGTTGTTCGGCCAGTTCCGCCTTGTGATTGCGGATATGCAGGTAAACGGTATGGCGGGAGATGCCGAGCAGCTCGGCCACCAGTTGGGCGGCATCCTTGATCTCGAAGATGCCCATGTCGTAAAGCCGGTGCACGATCGCCTTGTTGCGCACGCTGCTGCCCAGCCCGGGATCCCTGTCCACCTTGGCGATCACCTGCGCCACCAGATCATCCACCGAGCTGGCGAAGGTTTCGGTGCCGTGGGCAGGGGGCACTGCGGGCGGGGCAAAGGTGTCGAGCAGGCTGCCAAGGGGCGTGTCCAGGCTGAAATTCACGCACAGCATGCCGATGGGTTTGCCCTCGCGGTTGCTGATGGTGATGGACGAGGATTTCAGCAGGGTGCCCTCCCGGGTGCGGGAGAAATAACTGCTCCACTGGCTGCCGGCGGCACTGTGCAACTTGTCGAGCGCGAAGTCGGTGACCGGCGCTCCCTCCTGGCGGCCGGTGATGTGGCCGTTGGCAATCTTGATGACGGAGGCGTGCAGGCTGTCAAAGGCGTGCAGCACCACCTCGCAGCCCGGGCCAAACAGGGCGGACAGCGCCGCCACCGCAGGCTCGAAGCTGGCGATCAGATGGCGCTCTTCATCGGTCAGTGTGCTGGCGTCGCGCAAGGGGGCTACCTCGGTCATGGGGTCATCCGGTCAACGTTGGGCAAGGATAATCAAAGCGGGCTCAAATAAAATTGAGCAAACCCGCTTTTTGCGCGGGCATTATGCCCGACTGGTGAGACAACACCACAAAATGTGAGCAAAAATCACGACTGAAATGACAAAAAGGCCCCATGAGAGGCCTTCAAGGTAGTTTTTTGGTGCTTTTGCTCAACTTTAATTGAGCCAGGGCTCGTCAGTCAGTCCGGACAGGCAGGCACCACCGCCTGTCTGTTCCCTGCCACGGTCATCCACTCTGGTCATAAAAAAAGGGGGCCGAAGCCCCCTTTTTGTCTCATCCGGTCAACGCTTACAGCGCCTTCAGGATGGCCTCGACGCTGGCCTTGGCATCGCCAAACAGCATCTGGGTGTTCTCCTTGAAGAACAGCGGGTTCTGGACACCGGCGTAGCCAGTGTTCATGGAGCGCTTGAAGCCGATGACGTTCTGCGCCTTCCACACTTCCAGCACCGGCATGCCGGCGATGGGGCTGCCCGGATCTTCCATGGCGGCCGGGTTGACGGTGTCGTTGGCACCGATCACCAGCACCACGTCGGTGTCGGCGAAGTCATCGTTGATCTCGTCCATTTCCAGCACGATGTCATAGGGGACTTTCGCTTCCGCCAGCAGCACGTTCATGTGACCAGGCAGACGACCGGCCACCGGGTGGATGCCGAAGCGCACCTTGACGCCACGATCACGCAGCTTCTGGGTGATCTCGGCCACCGGGTACTGGGCCTGCGCCACCGCCATGCCGTAGCCTGGGGTGATGATGACGGAGCTGGCGTTCTTCAGCATGTCGGCCACGTCTTCGGCGTTGGTCTCGCGGTATTCGCCCAGCTCCTGCTCGGCGGTGGAGGCCACGCCGTCGGAGCCAAAGCCTCCTGCGATCACGGAGATGAAGGAGCGGTTCATCGCCTTGCACATGATGTAGGAGAGGATGGCACCGGAGGAACCCACCAGGGCACCGGTGACGATCAGCAGGTCATTGGAGAGCATGAAGCCCGCCGCCGCCGCCGCCCAACCGGAGTAGGAGTTCAGCATGGAGACCACCACCGGCATGTCCGCACCACCGATGGAGGCGACCAGGTGCCAGCCGAAGGCGAAGGCGATCAGGGTCATCACCAGCAGAGCGAAGGTGGAGCCACCGGCGTTGACGAAGTGGATCATCAGCGCGATGGAGACCACCACGGCCAGCAGGTTCAGCTTGTGGCGGTGCGGCAGCATCAGCGGCTTGGAAGAGATGAGGCCACGCAGCTTGCCGAACGCCACCACGGAACCGGTGAAGGTCACGGCACCGATGAAGACGCCCAGGAACACTTCCACCAGGTGGATGTTCAGCATGGCGCCGGAGAGGTGCTCGACCTGGGCGACGCTTGCCGCCTGCTCGAACGCCGCCCGGGCGGCTGCCAGGGTCGCATCCAGGTTGGAACCGACTGAGACCACCACTTCAGCGGGGGCGGAGGGGTGCAGATCGATGAAGCTGTTGAAGCCCACCAGCACCGCTGCCATGCCCACGAAGCTGTGCAGCACGGCCACCAGCTCCGGCATCTCGGTCATCTCGACCTTGAGGGCCAGACGCACGCCGATGGCGCCACCGATGGCCATGGCCAGGATGATCCAGTGGACGCCACTGGTTTCCGGGTTGAAGACGGTGGCGAGCAGGGCGATGGCCATCCCCGCGATACCGAACAGGTTGCCATGCTTGGCCGTTTCTTGCTTCGACAGTCCCGCGAGACTGAGGATGAAGAGCACGGCGGCAACGATATAGGATGCTGTTACCAGTCCTTGAGACACGTTAAACCCCCTTAATCCTTACGGAACATCTTCAGCATGCGCTGAGTGACGGTGAAGCCACCGAAGATGTTGATACTGGCAATCAGCACGGCGACAAAGGCCAGCACGGTGACCAGGGTCGACCCTTGTCCAATCTGCAACAGCGCACCGACCACGATGATGCCGGAGATGGCATTGGTGACCGACATCAGCGGCGTGTGCAGGGCGTGAGAGACGTTCCACACCACGTAGTAACCGACCACGCAGGCCAGGATGAAGACGGTGAAGTGGGAGAGGAAGGCGGCAGGCGCCACGGCGGCCACCCAACCGAAGGCGGCGATGCCGAGGGCACCGAACACGAACTTCTTGTTGGAGGGCTTGGCCTCTTCCTTCTTGGCGGCCGGTTTGGCGGCAGCGGGTTTCTGCGGGGCGGCAGAGACGGAGATGGCGGGGGGCGGGAAGGTCACTTCACCGGCCTGGACCACCGTCATGTTGCGCTGCACCACGTCTTCGAAGTCGATGGCGACGTTGCCGTCCTTCTCCTTGCACATCAGCTTCATCAGGTTCACCAGGTTGGTGCCGTAGAGCTGGGAGGATTGGGCAGGCAGGCGGCCCGGCAGATCGGTGTAACCGATCACCTTGACGCCGTTGTCGGTGACATGCAGTTCACCCGGTACCGTGTATTCGCAGTTGCCGCCGGCCTGGGCCGCCATGTCCACGATGACGGAGCCCGGCTTCATGCTGTCCACCATTTCCTTGGTGATGAGCTTGGGTGCCGGCTTGCCCGGGATCAGGGCGGTAGTGATGATGATGTCCACTTCCTTGGCCTGCTGGGCGAACAGCTCCATCTCGGCCTTGATGAACTCTTCGCTCATCACCTTGGCGTAACCGTCGCTGGATGCGCCATCTTCGCCGCCGAAGTCCAGCTTGAGGAATTCCCCACCCATGGACTCGATCTGCTCGGCCACTTCCAGACGGGTATCGAAGGCACGCACGATGGCACCGAGGGAACCGGCGGTCCCGATGGCGGCCAGACCGGCCACACCGGCACCGATGACCAGCACCTTGGCGGGCGATACTTTACCGGCGGCGGTGATCTGGCCGGTGAAGAAGCGACCGAACTGGTGCGCGGCTTCTACGACGGCACGATAGCCACCGATGTTGGCCATGGAAGAGAGGGCGTCGAGGGACTGGGCACGGGAGATCCGCGGCACCATGTCCATCGCCATCACATTGATGTTGCGCTCGGAAAGCTTCTTGACCAGCTCGGGGTTCTGGGCGGGCCAGATGAAGCTCACCAGGGTGGCACCATCCTTAATTTGTGCGATTTCGGCCTCGGTCGGCGCGTTGACCTTGAAGACAAGGTCGGCTTGCCAGACGTTCGGTACCACGCTGGCACCGGCAGCCTCGAAGGCGGCATCATCGAAGCTGGCTCGCAGGCCGGCACCGGCCTCGATGGCAACCTCGAAGCCGAGCTTTTTCAGCTGCTCGACAGTGGCCGGGGTCGCTGCGACCCGGGTCTCACCGGCGAGACTCTCTCTCGGTATTCCAATCTGCATGACTATTCCCTGATGGTTAATAAACAATCATCGCCAAGTCTCTCATGTCTGAGGGGACAAGGCATGATCAAAGTGCAGGTCACGGGCCCTTTGTTATGAAAATCAGCAGGCTTCACCTCGACCTCCTGTCACGGTCAGGCCCCCGCTTTTCAGGCGCGAGGGTGATTAGTATCAAATTTTGGAGTTTTATTACAACCACGGCCCCGGGCGGGCGGGTACAGAATTCAGCCCATCCCGGACCATGATTAAAAAAAACAAACCAAATTAGGGGCTTATACCAGCAAAAAGCGCTAAAAAAAGTGATCCAACCAGTCAAAAAAAATGTTTAACCCGGCCTCTACCTTAGCGTTTTTTGTTCTTACGAAATCTGCCGTTGGCTCATCTGATGAGATGAAAAGGGAAAAAGTAACCATTTTGCAACGATCAGGGGGCCGCGTCCCCGCCTGCTGGCGGGTTCGGGCCCCCTAGTGCAACCGGGCCTGCGGCCCGGTTCAGGCGTGCTCTGCTTACCAGGCCGCCTCATAAATATGCCGACTCTGGGCCAGGTCGATGTCGCCGTGCTCACCCAGGGCGGTCATGCCGTGCTCTTCGAGCTTGGCCAGCAGGGCGTCGATCCGGGCGTCGGCCACGTAATCCCGCAGCCGGGTCTTGATCCCCATCCGCTCGAAGAAATCGCAGGTGGCGGCGATGGCACCGTCGATACGCGCCTCGTCACTGCCGCTGCGCAGATCCCAGACCCGCTCGGCGTATTGCAGCAGCTTGGCGCGCTTCTGCTCGCGCTTGGCCTGCAGCAGGGCGGGCAGCACCACCGCCAGGGTCTGGGCGTGGTCCAGACCGTGCAGGGCGGTGATCTCGTGGCCCAGCATGTGGGTGGCCCAGTCCTGGGGCACACCGGCTCCGATCAGGCCGTTCAACGCCAGGGTGGCGCTCCACATGATGTTGGCACGCACGTCGTAGTTTTCCGGCTCCACCAGCGCCTTGGGCCCCTCTTCCGCCAGGGTCAGCAGCAGCCCTTCTGCAAAGCGATCCTGCACCTTGGCATCCACCGGGTAGGTGAGGTACTGCTCCAGGGTGTGGATGAAGGCATCCACCACCCCATTGGCCACCTGACGGGCGGGCAGGGTGTAGGTGAGCACGGGGTCGAGCACGGCGAAGCGCGGCATCACGAAGGGCGAGAAGAAGTGCTGCTTGTCCCCTGTACTCTTGCGGGTGATGACGGCGCCCATGTTCATCTCGGAACCGGTGGCCGGCAGGGTCAGCACGCTGCCCAGAGGAATGGCGGAGGCCACCTCGCCCCCGACGGTCTCGAGGATGTGCCAGGGATCCCTGGCCGGATCGTAGTGAGCGGCCGCGGCGATGAACTTGGAGCCGTCCAGCACGGAGCCGCCACCCACTGCCAGCAGGAAGTCGATCTTCTCGGCGCGGGCCAGTTCGACGGCACCCATCAGGGTCTCGTAGGTGGGGTTGGGCTCGATGCCGCCAAATTCAAACAGGGTCAGGCCGGCCAGCTCGCTGCGGATCTGGTCCAGCAGGCCGCTGCGCACCACGCTGCCACCGCCGTAGGTGACGAGGATGCGGGCGTCGCTGGGGATCTGGCCGCGCAGCTGGGCCACCTGGCCCTTGCCGAACAGCACCTTGGTGGGGGTGTGCAGGATGAAGTTGTTCATGGGATCTCCCGGGGTGGTCGTAGTCGGTAAGGTATGGGTTGCATTTTTCTCTTATAACCCCCTACCATCAAGGGAGCTTTCTGCCTATTTCTTGCCTATTTCTACTGAGCCTGGATAAATGAGTACAAATCTGCCCATCGCGGCGACCCACCAGTCCGCCCTCGCCAGCCGACTCGCCGCCCTGGCACCCCACCCGGGGATCACCGCCGCCCCCGTGCCCGGCGTGCACCTCATCTACACCACGGAGCATCACGACCGCATCCCGGTGCTCTACCGCCCGCGCATGATCATCATCCTGCAGGGGCACAAGGTGGGCTATCTCTCGGACTTCACCTTCCGCTACGACCCCGAGCACTACCTGATGATGACCCTGCCGCTGCCCTGCGAGTGCGAGTGCTTCGCCTCCCCCGAATCCCCTCTGGTGGGGCTCTCGGTGGAGATCGACGTGGCGGCGCTGCAGGCCCTGCTGCTGGAGATGGGGGACGCGGCCCCCGCCCCGGCGGAGCCGGGTCGCGGCGTCGTCTCCGTGCCCCTCTCCGAGACCATGCTCTGCGCGGTGGAGCGCCTCATCGACGTGATGGACAAACCGCTCCACGCCCGGGTGCTGGGGCCCCAGATAGTGCGCGAGATCCTGTTCCACGCCCTGCACGAAGGGGGTGCCCCCGCCCTGCTGGCCATGGCCAGCCGTCACAGCCAGGTGAGCCAGATAGCCCGGGTGCTGCGTATCATGGAGCAGCGCTTTACCGAGAACCTGACGGTGGAGGAGCTGGCCCGGGAGGCGAACATGAGCGTCTCGGCCTTCCACCACCACTTCAAGGCGGCCACCGCCACCTCGCCCCTGCAGTACATCAAGACCCTGCGCCTGCACCGGGCGCGGCTGATGATGCTGCACGACGGCCTCAAGGCCGGGGTGGCGGCGGACAAGGTAGGCTACGAGAGCGGCTCCCAGTTCAGCCGCGAATACAAACGCTTCTTTGGCAACACCCCGAGCGAACACGCGGCACGCTTCCGCTCGGGACAACTGCGTATCGTGGAGGGATGACATGCGCACACTGATCCTGCTCGTTCTGACCCTGCTGGCCACCGCCTGCACCGGCATTCCACCGGGACACCAGGTGGTCAAGCCCTTCCAGCTCGACCGCTACCTGGGCACCTGGTACGAGGTGGCCCGCCTCGATCACGGTTTCGAGCGCGGCCTGAACCGGGTCACCGCCACCTACAGCCTGCGGGATGACGGCGGTGTCAGGGTGATCAACCGGGGGCAGGACGAACAGGGGGAATGGCGCGAGGCCGAGGGGCGCGCCTACTTCGTGGGCGACAGCGACGAGGGGCGCCTCAAGGTGAGCTTCTTCGGCCCCTTCTACGGCAGCTACAACGTACTGGCGACGGACTATGACCTCTCCCTGGTGAGCAGTTACAACCTCCAGTACCTCTGGATCCTCTCCCGCACGCCCCATCCCCCCAAAGAGAAGGTAGAGGCCCTGGTCGAGCGGGCCCGGGGGCTCGGCTTTGCCACCGACCGGCTGATCTGGGTCAGCCAGGATCCGGCGGGGAACGCCCCATGAGGATCTTCCAGGCCACCCCCGGGGACATTCCCCGGGTCACCCCCCTGTTCGTGCAATACCGGGCGTTCTACCGGCTGCCTGCCCGGCCCGAGGCCGCCGAAGCCTTCCTGCTGGAGCGCTGCACCGCCGGGGAGTCGGTGCTCTTCGTGGCCCAGAGCGAGACGGGAGAAGTGCTGGGATTTGCCCACCTCTATCCCCTGTTCTGCTCCCTCGCCCTGAAGCCCATCTGGCTGCTGTACGATCTGTTCGTGGCGCCAGCGGCCCGCCAGCAGGGGGTGGCCCAGGCGCTGCTGGCGCGGGCCGATCGCCACGGCCAGGAGACGGGCGCCGCCTTCCTGATGCTGAGCACCGCCACCGACAACCGACAGGCTCAGGCCCTCTACGAAGGGCACGGCTACCAGCGGGACAACGAGTTCTACAGCTACATCAAGCCCCTCTGAGCCTCTGCCTGCACCCGTTGCAGGGCCAGGACCCGGTATTATTCAGCGGGTGCATGGTGAGATAATATCCATACACATGATGAATAAAGGCGACCCCGGGGTCGCCTTTGTCACATCCGGGTCGCAGCCTAGAGCCGGAAGCGCCCGATCTCCTGCTCCAGCCGCTCGGTGAGAGACTTGAGCTGGGCCGCCTGGGCGGCCTCTTCGCCGGCCTGGGCCGCCAGCGCCTGGGAGACGTGGCGGATATTCTCGGTATTGCGGCTGATCTCGCCGGTCACCGAGGTCTGCTCCTCGGCCGCCGCCGCGATCTGGGTCGCCATGTCGCTGATGGCGCCGATGGCCTCGTTGATCCTGCCCAGGCTGAGATTCGCCGCTTCGGCGTCCTCCACGCTGGTGCCCGCCAGCTGGCGGCTGGTCTCCATGCCGCCCACCGCCTTGCGGGTGGTCTGCTGCAGCGCCTCGATCATCTGCTGGATCTCGGCGGTGGAGTCGTGGGTGCGGCGCGACAGCACCCGCACCTCGTCCGCCACCACGGCAAAGCCGCGCCCCTGCTCCCCGGCCCGGGCCGCCTCGATGGCGGCGTTCAGAGCCAACAGGTTGGTCTGCTCGGCGATGCCGCTGATGGTGGCCAGAATGCCGCTGATCTGCTGGGCGTGGCCATCCAGCTCGTGGATGGTCTGGCTGGCGTCGGAGACCTCCCCCGCCAGCCCCGTGATGCTGCGCTGGCTCTGGCCGACCTGGGACTGGCCGGCCACCGCGAGGCGCACCGCATCGCCGGCGGTGTTGGCGGCAAATTCGGCGTTGCCGGCGATCTCCTGGGTGGCGGAGGCCATCTCGGTCACCGCGGTCGCCACCATGACGATCTCGTCCTGCTGCTGGCGCACTCGCTGGCTGCGGGCCTCGGCCCCCGCCGCCTGGGTGCGGGACTGGACCGCCAACTCGACGGTGACGTCCCGCAACCGGCTGACAATGCCGTGCAGTCGCGCCACGAACTGGTTGAAGTTCTGGGCCAGCTGCCCCACCTCATCCTGGCTGCGGGTGGCGATCTGCACCGTGAGATCCCCCTCCCCGTGGGCGATGTCGGCAAGCGCCCTGGAGACCCGTCCCAGATCCGCGAACAGGTAGTTGAACATGGCGATGAGCAGGGCACCGAACACCAGCAGCAGCACCAGGGTCAGCCCCACCAGTTGCCACAGCAGGGAGGCGAGCGGCGCCTCCAGCACCTCCTTGTACATCACCATGGCGAGCAGCCAGTCGGTGCCGGGCACGCCCTGCACCGAGAGCAGCACCTCGCGCCCGTTCAGGTTGGCGCCGTGCAGTTCGCCGTCGCGGCTCCACGCATCCAGCGCCGCCCCGGTGAGACCGGGATCCAGCTCCGCCACCTGCTTGAGCGCCAGCTCCTTGTTCGGGTGGCCGACGATGAGGCCGGTGCGGTCGAGCAGCATGGCGTAGCCCTCTCCCTGCACCTTCATGGCCAGCACCTCGTCGATGAGGGCGTCGAGGGAGAGATCCGCCCCGGCCACCCCGATCACCCGGCCCTGGTGGCTCACCGGCTCGGCCAGGGTCACCACCATCTGCTGCATGGTCACGCTGACATAGGGCGGCGTGACGATGAGCTTGCCCGCCTTGTCGGCGTTCTGGTACCAGGGGCGGGCCCTGGGGTCATAGTTGGCGGTGTTGAGGGCGGGATCGTGGCGGGTCATCTCCCCCTGCGCCGAACCAAAATAGGTGAGGCCGAAACCGCCGGAGGTGCGGGTCTGCAACAGGTGGGGCACCAGGGCCGTGTCGGGGTCGCGCGCAATGACAGCGGCCAGGGCGTCGACCGCGTGCTTGCGATCCTCAAGCCAGTTGCCGATGGCCACCGAGTGGGCGTGGCCGTAGTTGACCGCCTCGCTCTGGATGGCGTCAAGGGTGCGGGATTTGAGGGTGTGGAAGGCGACAATACCGAGCAGGGCTGCCATCAGCAGCACTACCCCCAGGCTGGCCGCGAGCAGCTTGCCGCGCAACGAGAGAGTCATGACAACGAATCCTTGTGGTAGCCGGGGGCCGGGAATACCCCCATCTTGGTAGTTCTATCGGCACAATGATGAACGGTCTTTAGTGAATCCTGATATTTTTTCATCTATCAACAACAGAACGCACTACCAGCAACAGACTGTTCACTATTCCATGCTGACACCCGCAGGCACCACAAGGCCGCCCGAAGGCGGCCATGAGGTCATATCGCGGATGACGGGCAGGCACCGGCAGAGCAGGTCAGCACCCGCTGACCTGTCTCTTGAGGGCGGTTTCAGGCGTCTGAAAGAGGGTTGGCGGGCAGGGTTGAGCATCCATCAGGAACCGAACTGGTGCTCCCCCTGTTGCCCCCCTCTCGGCAACGTGGGCTGTGCTAGATTGGGTATCCCGTTTTCAAGGAGAACCCGCTGCCATGCCACGAAATATCGAGATCAAAGCCCGCATAGCCGGGGTCGATGACCTTATCCCCAGAGCCGCGGCCATCGCCGACAAGGGCCCCGTCGACATCGCCCAGGACGATACCTTCTTTCGCTGTGAATCGGGCCGCTTCAAATTGCGGACGCTCTCCCCGTCGGCAGGCCAGCTCATCTTCTACCGCAGGCCTGATCAACAGGGTCCGAAGGAGAGCTACTACCACATCACGCCAACGAACGAGCCGGACAAGCTGCGGGAAACGCTCACCCTGGCTTGCGGCCAGATTGGCAGAGTGCGAAAACAGCGGACCCTGTTTCTGGTGGGCAGAACCCGGATCCATCTCGACCGGGTTGAAGGGCTGGGTCACTTCCTCGAACTGGAAGTGGTGCTGGAAGATGACGAGCCGCGCGAGGTGGGGATGCAGGAAGCTCACGACATCATGGCGCGTCTCGGTATCGAGCCCTCCCGGTTGATCGAAGGCGCCTATCTGGATCTCCTGCTGCAACGACAACCCTGAGGAATTCACAACAACAAGACCGCCCGAAGGCGGCCTTTTACTGTCCGGCGGCTGGGTTATTTGACCCGCGCCAGCGCCGTGTTGATCCTCAGGTTGGTCGCCTCCAGCCCCGGCTGCTGGCCGTAGAAGTCGAACGCCAGCTCGACCCCGGGGCGAAACAGCAGGCAGTGGGTGGAGCCGCCGAAGTGGAACATGCCGAGCTGCTCCCCCTTCGCGATCCGCTGCCCCGGCTGCACCGTCACCTCGCAGCTCGACACCTCCGCCATGCCCACCGGCACCACGCACATCAGGCCGATTTTGGGGTTGTCCGCCTCGATGAAGATGAGTGCCCGGGTCGCCACCGCGGTGAGGAAGGGCTGGGACTGGTTCGGGGCGCTGGGGTCGGGCCCCGCCGGGCTGTCGAAACCCTGGTGGCGGTTGGCCAGGTAGTAGCTGCCGTTGACCACCTTGACCGAGCGCACCGTGCCGCTCACCGGGCTGTGCCAGCGGTGATAGCTGAGGGCGCTGAGGAAGGCCTGATAGAGGGTGCCCCCCTCGAACGCGGCGGCGCGCGGGTCGAAGTCCAGCAAGTTGTCCAGGGAATAGGGCTGCCCCTTGAGCCAGAAGGCGTCCTGCCGCCTTACCCCGGTCACCACCTGCAGCGGGGCCGACTCGCAGGCGTTGGCGATCACGCTGTCATCGTCCGGGGCCGTCACCGGCCGCACGCCGGGGCAGAAGCGGCGGGTGAAGAAGTCGTCCCAGCTGGCGAAGCCCTCGTATTCCTCTCCCGGCACGGTGTGGAAGATCCCCTCGAAGCGCTCTGGGGTGGGGTTGTCGCCGGCCCCGAGCGCCCCCTGCGCCACCTTGACCATCTCCCGTTTCGCCACCTCCCCGAGCCAGGGGACGATCAGGGTCTGGCGATCCAGGGGGCTCACCGACTCCGTCAGCACATAACGGGACGCGGAACTTTGCAGGAAGTCGGCCCAGTAACCGAGGATCTTGCGCAGTTGCTGGTTCACCAGCGCATTGGCAAAGAAGTCGTACCCGGCGGCCGTCGCCATGGGCCAGTTGAGCAGGGCATTGATGGGGAATCCGATCAGCCCGGCGGGCTCCTGGGTCTGCACATCCTGATAGGCTTCCGGGGCCGTGGTCATGATGCCGTTGAGCAGCTGCAGGAACTCATCGAAGCTGCGCACCTGGACCTGACCGAGCGGCGTGCTGTGCTCGTGCTGCCACGCCTCGTCAAACATCCCCTGGGCCTGCTGATGCAGGAGAGGATCCTGCTCCACCAGCGCCTTCAGTCCGGCGATCGGGGCCACCAGCGGGCGAGGCTGGCGGGTGACCGCCTGACGCAGCCGCTGTACCCAGCGCGCCACATGGGCCTGATCCCGGGGGACCCAGCCACCGGCATGGGCATGGGGGTGACGCGTATCCACTGCCTTGTTCATCGCTCTCTCCTTGTTGAAGCGCCTTGGGCCCGCCGGATGCGATGCGCCTGAGGGCGCCATCTGGCAGGAAGCAAGGTGTAGCACAGGGGAAAAGCGGCCTCCATTGACAGAAATGGCAGCGGCGAAGCGGGGAAAAAGAGGCTAACGGAGGCGGTGGCAAACGCCGCAAATGCGAAAGGCCAGCTCAATGAGCTGGCCTTTCTGAAAAATGGCAGGGGCGGCAGGACTCGAACCCGCAACCATCGGTTTTGGAGACCGCTGTTCTACCAATTGGAACTACGCCCCTGCAACAAACGAGGCGTAGTATACAAAGCGGAGGTCAAAGGTAAAGGCTTTTTTTCTTACTTTCGATGCGATCGAACAAATGACGAGCAGATCCCCGCAATTCCAACAAGGAGCGGGGGTAAGCTGCTGTATTTGCAGCCCCGACGGGGTAGGAATGGGACACAAATGGGGGTAGGGTGAAACCAGGCTCAGGGAGGCTGCCCATGCTCAATTACCGACTGCTGCAACAGCTTGCGCCTCTCAACTTCCGGGATGAGCGCAAGACGGAGACCCTGGCCGACTATCTGGACAGAGTCTCTCCCCTGGTGCCCTCCATTCCCTCCAATGTGCTCGCCCAGTGGATTTACCGTCATTGGCGCGGTTTTGAATCCAACTGGAGCTTTATCGATCTCGCCAGCCATCAGTTCGAGTGCGAGCACTGGCCCACCGCGCAGATTATCGAGCAGATAGACTCCCGCCACATGGAGGTGATCGATCGCTGGGGCGAGATGCTGCGCAGCAACCGCTACGTGCGCCGATCCTGGCTCGGCGATGACATGCTGCACCGGGGCACCTGGTCCGAGCCTGTCATCGTCCTCGCCACCGCCCCGGGAACCTGCTACCCGGACGGTCACCCCCTGCCCCATCCCTACTGCCTGCTGGAGGGGCACCACAGGCTCGGCTACCTGCGCAGCATGGCCGCCGATGGCGCCCCCTTGCAGGCGCAGCACGCACTCTGGATATGTCGACCCGTTCGCGACACTTAAACGTTTTTCCGGCCAAATCCTGCCTATGAAATAAATTTTTGACAATTCAAAAACCAGCCCTATAATCGGTGCGGTTTTGAAAAAGGTCGGGACAGGACAATGCCGTTTTTGATGAAAAAAGCAGCCTTGCAGACGGGTGGAGCGCACCAGAGCGGCCCCGTTGTTTCCGGTTCCCGTCCCACAGATCCCCCGTTTTTTTTGAAAAGAGCCCCTGTTTCAGGGGCTTTTTTTTGTGCCGGAAAAACCTTCATTGATGCCAAAGGGAATGCAGACGATGACCAATCCACTCTATAACAAACACGTCATCTCCATCTCGGATCTGACCCGGTCCGACATGGAACTGGTGGTCGCCACCGCACAGCGGTTGAAGGCCGAACCCGACAGCCGCCTGCTGAAAGACAAGCTGGTCGCCAGTTGCTTCTTCGAAGCCTCCACCCGCACCCGTCTCTCCTTCGAGACCGCAGTCCAGCGCCTGGGCGGCAACATCATCGGCTTCGCCGACGGCGGCAACACCAGCGCCAAGAAGGGCGAGACTCTGGCCGACTCCATCAAGATCATCAGCTCCTACACCGATGCGGTGGTGATGCGCCACCCGAAGGAAGGGGCAGCCCGTCTGGCCTCCGAGTTCTCCCGGGTGCCGGTCATCAACGGCGGTGACGGCTCCAACCAGCATCCCACCCAGACCCTGCTCGACCTCTTCTCCATCCACGAGACCCAAGGCAAGCTGGACGGCCTCAACGTCGCCTTCGTCGGTGACCTGAAGTACGGCCGCACCGTCCACTCCCTGGCCCAGGCCCTGAGCCTGTTCAACTGCCGCTTCTTCTTCATCTCCCCGGAGGCGCTGGCCATGCCGGACTACCTCTGCGAGGAGCTGGAAGAGAAGGGCATCCGCTTCAGCGTGCACGAGACCATGGAAGAGGTGATGCCGGAGCTCGACATCCTCTACATGACCCGCGTCCAGAAGGAGCGCTTCGACGAGACCGAGTACAAGCACATGGCCGCCAAGTTCGTGCTGGAGCTGGCGACCCTGGAAGGGGCCAAGCCCACCATGAAGATCCTCCATCCCCTGCCCCGGGTTGACGAGATCGAGGTCGCCGTCGACAAGACCCCCCACGCCTACTACTTCCAGCAGGCGGAGAACGGGGTCTATGCCCGCCAGGCACTGCTGGCACTGGTACTGAACGAAACCGTCTAAGGGAAAGGGGAACATCATGTCCGAGAAGAACCAACTGCAAGTCGAAGCCATCCGTCACGGCTCCGTCATCGACCACGTCCCCGCCGGCCAGGGCATCAAGATCCTCAAGCTGTTCCAGCTGATCGAGACCCAGGAGCGGATCACCGTCGGCTTCAACCTCAAATCCGGCGCCCTCGGCAAGAAGGATCTCATCAAGATCGAGAACACCCGTCTGACCGAGCAGCAGGCCAACCAGCTCGCCCTGTTCGCCCCCAAGGCGACCGTCAACATCATCGAAGACTTCGTGGTGGTGAAGAAGCACCAACTGGCGCTGCCGGAGTTCATCGAAGGGGTCTTCCACTGCCCCAACTCCAACTGCATCTCCCACAACGAACCGGTGGAGAGCTACTTCCGGGTGCGCGAGGTGAAAGGGGCGGTGCGGATGAAGTGCAAATACTGCGAGAAGTCCTTCACCCAGGACATCGTCAGCGAACGCTACTGATTTCCTGCCGACAAAGGATATCCATGTGGGCCCCATCGGGCCCATTTTTGAACCCTGTCACATCACTTATTCCCCCTTTGGTTATAATTTGCCATCCCGTAATGGATATACCTCGCTCATCCCCTGCTTGAGTGCTCCTCATTAGTGTTTTTCGCTATGAAAAGCCGGAACGACAGACTGGGCGAGACCGCCATCGCTCATCGCCAAAGGAAGTCGCCATGGTCAACACCCTCAGCCGCCCAGCAGAACCAGAGTCCGATCTGGCCCAGCTCGACGCCTGCCGCCAGATCATCGGCCAGCACTGCTACAGCACCCAGGAGGAGATCCGCCGCGAGCTCTCCGCCCGCGGTTTTGCGGACATCAGCCAGTCCACCATCTCCCGCCTGCTGCGCCGTCTCGGGGTCGCCAAGGCCCAGAACGCCAACGGCAAGAAGGTCTACACCCTGGTGGACGAGCAGCTGGAGCCCGCCGGCAGCACCCGCTCCATCCACGACATGGTGCGCGCCGTGGTCCACAACCAGCAGATGGTGCTGGTGCATACCACCCCGGGGGCCGCTACCGTGGTGGCTCGCCTGCTGGATCGCAACGCCAATCCCGAGATCCTGGGGGCCGTGGCCGGCAACGACGTGGTACTGATCGCCCCGCGCCACATCAGCCGCACCCGCCAGGCTCACGCCGCCGTGGTGCGCACCCTGGAAAACGCCCGCTGACCCCTGCTGGATGCCAGAAGGCGACCCCGGGGTCGCCTTTTTGTTGCCCGCGCGGCAAGGAGCCAGGCCACGTGAGAGGCCGGGCGCCCCGCCTTGCCAACCATAAAAAACGGGAGCCCCAGGCTCCCGTTGTTGTCCCTATGTCTGTCGGCATTCATGCCAGCACGGCGCCCAGGCTCAGGCAGAGCACGATCAGCACGGTCAGCATGCCGAGCAGCGGGGCCACCCACTTCAGCCAGCGCACATAGGGCACCTTGGCAATGGCCAGCCCCCCCATGACCACGGCGGAGGTCGGGGTCACCAGGTTCACTAGGCCGGAAGCGGACTGGTAAGCGGTCACCACCAGCTCGCGACCCACGTTGGCGAAGTCGGCGAGCGGCGCCATGATCGGCATGGTCAGCACCGCCAGACCGGAGGAGGACGGCACCAGGAAGGAGAGCACCACCTCCAGCACGAACATCACGTTGATGAACACCACTGTGGAGAGGCCGGTCACTATCCCTTCCGCGCTGTGCAAAATGGTGTGGGTGATCATGCCGTTGTCCATCACCACCACGATACCGCGGGCGATACCGATAATGAGGGCCACGCCGAGCAGATCGCGGGCACCGTCGATGAAGTTGGAGGTCAGCTCCTCCTCGCTCATGCGGGAGATGACGCCGACGATGATGGCGGCAGCCAGGAAGACGCCGGAGATCTGCGCCATCCACCAGCCCAGCACGGCCACCCCGTAGATCATCACGGCAAAGGCGGCGACGAAGATACCCAGCACGATCTTGCGGGTGGTGGTGAACTCCAGCATCTGGTCGCTCTTGTTGCCGAGGAAGTGGGCACGGTTCTCTTCCCACTTGTCGGCCACCAGGGACTTGCTGGGATCGCTTCGCACCATCTTGGCGTAACGCATCACATAGGCCACGCAGATCAGCCAGCCGGCCACCAGCATGGCGACCCGCAACCAGATGCCGTCGGTGAAGGAGATGCCGGCCGCGTTGGCGGCGATCACGGTGGCGAACGGGTTGATGGTGGAGCCCAGGGTACCGATACCGGCCCCCAGCAGCACGGTCGCGGCAGCGACCACGGGGTCGAAGCGGGCCGCCATCATCACCGGCACCAGCAGGGTGTAGAACGGCAGAGACTCTTCCGCCATGCCGTAGATGGTGCCCCCTGCGGCGAACAGCGCCATCAGGATGGGGATCATCCACTCTTCACGGCCACGCAGGCGATCGGTGACGCGCTCGATACCCGCATCGATGGCACCTGTCTTGGTCACGATGCCAAGGAAGCCACCGATGATCAGGATGAAGAGGGAGACGTCGATGGCGCCAGCCTCATAGGTGTCGTGGTTGTAGAGACCGTCGATGGGTGCCAGCAGCACGTCGACGATCCCCTGGGGATTGGCATCCACCAGTTTGTAGGTACCGGCCACCGGCACTTCCTTGCCGAGGGCCTCGTTCATGGTCATCTCGTATTTGCCGGCCGGCACTATCCAGCTCAGGGCGGCCACCAGGGCGATCAGCACAAACAGTATCGTGTAGGCTGACGGGAACTTGAATTTGGTCATGGTCCAGCTTCCTTCTGTGGGTGTGGTATCCATGCAGGCTGCGGGTCGTAGGGTTGGAGGTATTATGCCGCTGTCACATGGTTGAAAAGCCGGGGGTCACCCCCCGGCACCACTGACGACGTCAGTCGCCCAGCGTAGCCACCATCACTGCCTTGATGGTGTGCATCCGGTTTTCCGCCTCGTCGAACACGATGCTGTGCTCGGATTCGAACACGTCCTCGGTCACTTCCAGGCCCTTCATGCCATATTTGTCGGCCACTTCCTTGCCCATGGTGGTCTCGTCGTTGTGGAACGCCGGCAGGCAGTGCATGAACTTCACATCCGGGTTCTTGGTCGCGTTGATGACGTCCATGTTGACCTGATACGGGGTCATCAGCTTCACCCGTTGATCCCAGGCTTCCTTCGCTTCACCCATGGAGACCCAGACGTCGGTGTAGAGGAAGTCGGCACCCAGCACACCCTCTTTCACGTCTTCGGTCAGGTGGATGCGCGCACCGGTCTCTTCGGCGATGAGGCGGCAGGTGGCAACCAGATCCTCTTCCGGCCAGAAGGCTTTCGGCGCCACCAGGCGGATGTCCATGCCCATCTTGGCGGCACCCACCATCAGGGAGTTGCCCATGTTGTTGCGGGCGTCACCCAGGTAGGCGAACTTGATCTGATCCAGACGTTTGCCCTTGCCGTGCTCCAGCATGGTCATGAAGTCCGCCAGGATCTGGGTCGGGTGGAATTCGTTGGTCAGGCCGTTCCAGACCGGCACACCGGCGTGGGCCCCCAGCTCTTCGACGATCTCCTGGCCGTAGCCGCGGTATTCGATGCCGTCATACATGCGGCCCAGCACCCGGGCGGTGTCCTTCATGGACTCCTTGTGACCAATTTGGGAACCGCTCGGGCCGAGGTAGGAGACCTGGGCGCCCTGGTCGAAGGCCGCCACTTCGAAGGCACAGCGGGTACGGGTGGAAGTCTTCTCGAAGATCAGGGCAATGTTTTTGCCGGTCAGGTGTTTGCGCTCATAACCACCGTATTTGGCTTTCTTCAGGTCGATGGCCAGATCGATCATGTGTTGGATTTCGCGCGGGGTGAAGTCCAGCAGTTTCAGGAAGTTACGGTTACGCAGATTAAAAGCCATGATGAGTTCTCTCTATATTTGTTCAGACCAATTTGGCAGTGTCATTGACTACGCAGTTGTTCAGACCAGAGCCTTGGCTCAGGCATTGACTGTATTGGTGGCGACGATGTTGGTACCGGCTTCCCCCTTGAGGATGGCGAGGCCATCTTCCAGGGAGCCGATGCCGACCATGCCGCCGGTCGCCTTGACGAATTCACAGGAGGCTTCGACCTTGGGCCCCATGGAGCCGGCATCGAACTTGACGCCAGCCAGCTCGTCCGGGCTGGTGACCCGCAACGGACGCTGGGTCGGCTTGCCCCAATCCAGATACACTGCATCGGCGTCGGTCAGGATCAGCAGGGCGTCGGCCTTGATCTGCTTGGCCAGGTAGGCGGCTGACATGTCCTTGTCGATGACGGCCTCGATGCCGGTCAGGCTCTGGCCATCCCAGGTCACCGGGATGCCACCACCACCGGTACAGATGATGAGGTGACCCTGGGCGATCAGGGTTTCGATGGCGTCGCCTTCGACGATGCGCTGGGGCAGCGGGGACGGCACCACGCGGCGGAAGAACTTGCCGTCGGCCTTGACCACCCAGTGCTTCTCGGCAGCCAGGGTGCGGGCTTCCGCCTCTTCGTAGACGGGACCGATGAACTTGGTCGGGTTGGCAAACGCCGGATCCTGGGGATCGACCTGCACCTGGGTCAGCAGCGCGGTGACGTTGCGGCTCGGCATCAGGTTCTTCAACTCCTGGATCAGCATGTAACCGATCATGCCCTGGGACTCGGCACCCAGCACATCCAGGGGATAGGGGGAGACCTTGGTGTAGGCGCTGTTCTGCAGGGCCAGCAGGCCGACTTGCGGGCCGTTGCCGTGCACCAGCACCACGTTGTAATCCTCGGCGATGCGGGCGATGGTCTTGGCGGCGGTGGCGATGTTCTTGCGCTGGATGTCGGCTTCCAGAGGTTCACCTCGGCGGAGCAGGGCATTGCCCCCCAGGGCGACGACGACAGTTGGTTTTTTCATGGGTGTTACTCTCGAATTCGGGTGTGTGTGGCGCCAGCCTCTGCCGGCGCCACGCCGTCTTGTCAGATGCCGTCACGTTCCATCGGGCAGCTCATGCAGCGGGCGCCGCCGCGGCCACGTCCCAGCTCTTCACCCGGGATGGGCAGCACAGTGATGCCGGCCTTGTCGTACTTCTCGTTGGTGTAGGTGTTGCGCTCGTAACCCACCACCACGCCGGGGCGCACGGTCAGCACGTTGTTGGCGTCGTTCCACTGCTCCCGCTCGGCCTCGAAGCTGTCGCCGCCCGTGGTGATGAGCCTGAGCTGATCCACGCCCAGGGCCTTCTCGATGGCGGTCACGAAGTAACCCTCTTCCTTGATGTTCATCCCGGTGGCACCGCCCGGGGTCAGGCTCCAGCAGTTCACATCCTTGCGGATGACTTCCGGATAGACGGAGAAGGTGTCGACATCCATGTGGGTCATGACGGTGTCGAGGTGCATGCAGCTACGGTGTTTCGGCAGCTCCATGGCGATGACCTGCTTGGCCTGACCGTGCTTGAACAGGCTGCGGGCCAGATGCTCCACCCCTTGCGGCGTGGTGCGCTCGGACATGCCGATGAGCACGGCGCCACGGCCGATGACCAGGACGTCGCCCCCTTCGATGGTGGAGTTGTCGTAGTCGCGCTCCTCGTCACCGAAGTACTTGATGAACTCCTGACCGGCAAACTGCGGGTGCCAGCGGTAGATGGCCTTCACGTGGTTGGTCTCGCGACGACGGGCGGCCTTGGCCATGGGGTTGATGGAGACGCCGCCATAGACCCAGCAGGAGGTGTCGCGGGTGAAGAGGTGGTTGGGCAGCGGTTCGATAATGAAATCGGTCGGGGCATGCATGCCGACCACCATGTTGACGCCGCTGTAGGGCATCTCGGAGTAGGTGAGGCCGCCGGAGAGGATGCGGGCCAGCTCGCGGTGAGGCATGTCCGCCAGGAAGCAGCGCACGTCGTTGGCCAGGGCAGTGCCGAGGCGATAGTCGGAGACCTGGTGTTGCAGCAGCCAGGCTTTGGCTTCCGGCACGTCCAGGGTTTCCGCCAGCAGATTGGTCAGGAGGAAGACTTCGACATTCTGATCGCGCAGTACCTGAGCGAATTTGTCGTGCTCCTGACCGGCACGTTCCACGGACAGGACGTCGTCAAACAGCAGATCCTGGCAGTTGGAAGGGGTCAGACGCTTCAGACTGAGGTTGGGGCGGTGCAACATGACACGGCGCAACTGGCCAACTTCAGAACCCACATAAAATTTGCTCATGATGATATTCCGTCTAGCAGTGGTCCCTGCGAGTGATTGAATAGATTCCTTCTATTCAGGCTCGTGGCTAAGGCGGGATATTCTTTATGTAGGGTACTCGGCTTGTGTTCTATCCTACCCTTGCCTTTCGACGCAGAGATTAGGTCTGGCAACTCCACCAAACTTGGACATTGATCACATTCACCCGAGACTGCATAAATTCAGAAGTTAATTTATGATGGAGTTTACATATCTGACATTTCCCTCACCCTCCATCCGGCATAAATACGCAATAAAGCCCCAATATATTCCACAAAGAGCGCAATTTCATTCATCTATGGTATCCACAAATGGATAGCCACCAATAAAAAACATCAAATAAATCAATGCATTAAAATCAAAACGCTCATTTTTTGAATAAAGTTCACCCACCTTTGAATTTATCCTCGCTTATCATCCCGTTTGCTCTCACATAAATAATCACCTGCTCCTTTATCGCTGAATAATCCATCTCTTGTCCCAGATCATGGCGGCCCAACCGGGCCAGATGGCGAGCCTCATCGCCAAGCCGTGTGCACTATCTCTTTTATATGGATATGCATTTTGCACGCATCCTGATGGCGCCTTTTTCATCGACCGGTGTGCAACCGGGATTCAAAGTTTTTTCATTAGTTGAATTTTTTCAGTCACCTTGCGCCGATTTCGGGTTCGCCTTAACTCAAAAAGTGATGCTTGTCACATTCGTTCCCGTCACCAAGGAGATAACCATGAAGATCCCGTCGCTGTTTCTGCTCGTCGCCCTGGTCCTGCCCATGACACCGGCCTTGGTGCATGCCCAGGGAGCCCCCGCCATGCCGCTGGTGGTCTGTCACGTTGACCAGGCACCCCAGATGCTGGTACCCGCCTACCTATGCCAATGGCACGGTGGCAGCCAGCATCCCTGACCCTCTCGCCCAAGGGGAGGCGAGCTCCTCTTGGGTCATCCCCGCTTTCCCTCCTTTATCTCCTGAATGGGATCCAGACCACGCCACCAGCATCATGCCCATTGCCCTCCTCCACCCTCATCTGCGATCGACACTGACCGGCCTCCCCGGATTCTGAACCGCAGTTAAACGCCTTGTGAGATATTCGCTATCGACTGCGTAAGCAAAGCACCAATAAAATTCTCGCTATAGTCGGAAGATGCGCGTGAAAAAACAGCATGATAGATCATTAAGGTCATGATTTTAAAAAAGATAACTTCATTATCCTTTCGCGGGAAACCAGTTTGAAAAAAACGTTTTTCAGCATGTCATTGTCGCCCTGCGCGAAATCCTTATAGTTACTCCTGCACGGACGCAATGAAGTCGGTCAGGAAGACTGGCTGCCAGGGTTGGGCAAATGGACTCACCACAGGATGTGGTAAAGGACACCTCCCAGGACGGAGAAAGTGCGACGGGAACGGATGACTCGTCAGGCCATGATGGCTAAAGGACACCCCAAAGGATTGGGAAGGGGAAACCTAAAGGAAGAGGTATAGTCAGGGATTGCAGGGAGCAACTTCGTTCAAGGATATGAGCGATAAGACTATCGGGGGCGACGCAAGTCGCCCCCATCTTTTTTGGGTTTTTTTTCACGTCTGCCCGCTGATGGGTTACCCCGGCCACGGCGTTGCTGGCCAGGATGCCCCGGATTCACCCAGCCGGCGCTATTCCAGCCGGAAGTGTCCCACTATCTCCCGCAGCCTGTCATAGGTGCGCTGCATGGCATTCGAGCTGTCCACGGTGCGCTCGCCATTCCCCTTGAGCTGGGTGATCACCTCGGCGATGGCACTCATGTTGCGATTGATCTCCTCGGCGACGGCACTCTGCTCCTCCGCGGCCGTGGCGATATGGCTGATGAGATCGTTGATCTCCACCACTTCTCCCGCCATCAGATCCAGCGACGCATTCACCTTGCTGGTGTTTTCCGCCGCATCCTGGCAGCTCTGCCGGGTATTGCCCATGGCTGCCACCACGGTCTGGGTGCCCCGTTGCAGCCGGGTCAGCATGGTCTGGATCTCGGCAGTGCTCTTCTGGGTGCGTCCCGCCAGAGAGCGCACTTCGTCCGCCACCACCGCAAACCCCCGCCCCTGCTCCCCGGCCCGGGCCGCCTCGATGGCGGCGTTGAGGGCCAGCAGGTTGGTCTGCTCTGCGATGCCACCGATGACCCCGAGAATCGAGCCTATCTGCTGCACATCCTGCTGCATGGCTTCGATGGAGTGTGCCGTCGTCTCCACCTCCGTCACCAGCGCAGTGACGCTGGCCATGGCCTGATCCACCACCTGACGCGACTGGTTGGCCAGTTGCTGGCTCTGGCCGGTCAGCTGGGCAGTATTGGCCGCGCTCTCCGATACCGAGACGGCAGTACGGCTCATCTCGTTGATGGCGGTGACCACCTGTTCGGTCTCCCGCACATGCTCCGCCAGCAGGCCCTGGGCCGACCCCGTCTGCCTCGCCAATGCCGATATCCCTTCATTGAGCTGGCCGCTCGCTTGTCTCACCTCCCCCATCATGCCCTGCAACTGCTCGATGAAACGGTTGATGCCCGCCGAGATCTGGCCGAGATCATCCTTGCTGGTCACCGTGAGCCGGCGGGTCAGATCCCCATTGCCCTGGGAGAGCTCCTGCACCAGGTCGCGCAGGGAGAGGATGGGTCTATAGGCCAGATTGAGGGCCACCATGGAGAGGGCCAGTACCAGCGCCGCCACCCCGAGCAGGGCCAGGGTGATCTTGCCGTTGAGCGCCTGGGTCATGGCCCGGATATAGTCGAGATCCACATAACCGGTCAGGGTCCACTCGCTGCCGCGAATATCCAGCTTGTTGGGGCGGCTCTCGCTCTCTCCCTGGGGCTTGCTGCTGTAGAGCACCTGTCCCTGACTGTCGGTGAGGGAGAAGTAACGCCCTTCCCCGCTTACCTTGGTCAGCAGCGTCTTGAACTCGCTCATGTCGAGGTAGTAGAGGTAGGCGGAGTCGGCACCGCGCGGCACCAGGATGGAGATGACGGGTTTGCCGTCCAGCTGCTCCAGCGGGCTGACGGTGATCTGGTTGTTGGCGGCGGGGATCAGCTTGCGCAGGGCGTCAACCCTGGCCTTGTCGTCGATGACCCCGTTCGCGTCGAATGCCATGTCGCCAATGAGCTTGACGATGTTGTGAAAGCCGGTCTCCTGCAGCGCCTTCTTGACGCTGGTCACCCCGAGGTTGAGGTTGGCGGCCAGCAGCACCTTCTGGTTGATGTCACCCGCCAGCTTCTCCCTGACCAGGGTGATCTGCTCGTTGATGTTCTGGGTGGCCTGGGTGCGGATGTAGCCGCTGATGAAGTGGTTGACGCTGAACCAGGCGGTACCGATGGTGACCAGAATGGCGAGCAGCAACAGCACGTTGATTTTGACTTTGAATGCCATGGTATGGGTCCCTCCAAAGAGAAAGGGCCGGAATGACCCGGCCCTCCCTGCCAATGCTTACTTCTTCTTGGCGTACTTCATGGAGTCCAGGGCTACCGCCAGGATGATGATGCCGCCCTTGATGATGAACTGCCAGTAAGGGCTGACACCGATGTAGGTCAAACCATAGTTGATCAGCGTGAAGATAAGTACGCCGGTGATCACACCCGCGACAGTTCCCACACCGCCGGCAAACGAAACGCCCCCCACCACGCAGGCCGCGATGGCATCCAGCTCGTACATGAAGCCGAGGTTGTTGGTGGCACTGCCGATCCGCCCCGCTTCCAGCATGCCGCCGAAGGCGTAGAAGACACCGGCCAGGGCATAGATGACCACCAGGTTGACGGCGACGTTGACGCCGGACACCTTGGCCGCTTCCGGGTTGCCACCGATGGCGAAGATGTTCTTGCCAAAGCGGGTCTTGTTCCACAGCACCCAGACGAAGACGCTGGCGATGGCCGCATAGAAGGTCAGGTACGAGAGTTTGAACCCGCCAATCCGGATGAAGCCCTGCGCAAAGTTGGAGAAGCGAGGATCAAACCCGGCTACCGGAGAAGCCCCCACGGAGTCGAAATAGAGGGAGTTGATGCCGTAGACGATGATCATGGTGCCCAGGGTGGTGATGAAGGGCGTCACGTTCAGGTAGGCGACAATCAGGCCGTTGACCAGACCAATCAGGGCCCCCACCACGCACACCAGCAGGATCACCGCCGGAATGGGCACCTCCCCCAGGGTGGGGAAGACCTTGTTGACGTTGGTCAGGGCCTGCAGCATGGTGGCCGCGATCAGCGCCGCCAGGCCGACCTGACGACCGGCGGACAGGTCAGTACCCTGGGTGATGATGATGCCCGCCACCCCGAGGGCGATGATGACCCGTACCGAGGACTGGGTCAGGATGTTGCTGAGGTTGGTGAGGCTGAGGAAGGAGGGCTCCTTGATCACGATGATCATGAGCAACACCAGCAACACCACATAGATGCCGTTCTCTTTGAGCGCCTGCATCAGATTGAAATTTTTAGCCGACTCCATAATGTCTTCCTGTCTTTATAGGTACAGAGATGCCAGGCGCAGGATCTCGCTCTGGTCAGTTTCTTTGGTGTTGACGATCCCCGCGACCCGGCCATTGCTCATGACCATGATGCGGTCCGTGATGCCGAGCAGTTCCGGCATTTCGGAGGAGATGATGACGATGCCCTTGTCCTTCTTCGCCAGCTCCAGGATGAGCTGGTAGATCTCGAACTTGGCGCCGACGTCGATACCCCGGGTCGGTTCATCCAGCATCAGGATCTCGGGCTGGGTCAGCAGCCAGCGACCGATGATCACCTTCTGCTGGTTGCCACCGGAGAGGGAGCCGATCTGGGTCTGCTGGGTCGGTGTCTTGACCCGCATGGAGTCGATGACCCACTGGGTATCGCTCTTCATCTTGTTGTCGCTGAGCAGCCCCATGGATCCCTTGTAGTTGTCCATGTTGGCGATCAGGGAGTTGAAGGCGATGTCGAGGCGTGAATAGATCCCGGTAGAGCGGCGCTCCTCGGTCACCAGGGCGAAGCCGTTCTGGATCGCCTCGTGGGCGTTGTGGTTCGCCACCTCTTTACCGTGCAGCTTGATGGTCCCTTCGCTGCGATCGCGGATGCCGAACAGGGTCTCCACGATGTCGGTGCGCTTGGCCCCCACCAGACCGGCGATGCCGAGGATCTCCCCCTTGTGCAGGTTGAAGGTCACGTCCTTGATGGAAGGCTGGTTCTTGGCCGTCAGGTGCTCGACCTCGAGGATCACCTCTTTGGGCTGGTTGGTTTTTTCCGGGAAGCGCTGGGTGAGCTCGCGGCCGACCATCATGCCGATGATCTGATCCATGGTCATGCCCTTGAGGGGCTGGGTCGCCACCCACTGGCCATCCCGCAATATGGTGATCTCGTCACAGAGCTGGAAGATCTCTTCCATCTTGTGGGAGATGTAGACGATGCCGCACCCCTTCTCCTTGAGCTTGTTGATGATCTTGAAGAGGTGGTTGACCTCTTTCTCGGTCAGGGAGGAGGTGGGTTCGTCCATGATGACGATCTTGGCGTCATAGGAGAATGCCTTGGCAATCTCGATCATCTGCATCTGGGAAACCGACAGGGTGCCGACCTTGACCCTGGGGTCGATGTCGATGTCCAGCTCCTCGAAGATATGCTTGGTGTCCTGATACATCTTGCCGTGGTCGACAAACAGTCCCTTGGTGGGATAGCGGCCGAGCCACATGTTGTCCATCACGGTGCGTTGCAGTACCAGGTTCAGCTCCTGGTGCACCATGGAAACGCCATTCTCCAGCGCCTCTTTGGACGAGGTGAAGTTGATCTCCTGTCCCTTGAAGAAGATCTTGCCCTGATCCTTCTCGTAGATGCCGAACAGGCACTTGAGCAGCGTGGACTTCCCTGCGCCATTCTCGCCCATCAACGCATGCACAGAATGAGGACGGACCCGTAAATTGACATTATCGAGTGCCTTGACGCCAGGAAAGCTCTTACTGACGTCAATCATCTCCAACAGCCATTCTGATTGTTGCCGTGTTGTCATATCAGCCATCACATCTGGTTGAAAAGAGGGCAAGGGGATCTCCCTTGCCCTGAGGGGAGGAATTACTCGAATTGGGACAGGTTGTCTTTGTCTACACCCACGTAGGCAACGCGGACGACCTTGTTGTCGATCTTCCAGTTGGTGCCTTCACCGGCCGGCTTGCCCTCGGCCAGGTTCTTGGTCAGCTCGAAGGTGGCCTTGGCCTGGTTGGCCGCATCGTTCAGCACGGTACCGGCCATGGCACCGCTCTTGACCATGGCCAGGGCTTCCGGCAGGGCGTCAACACCGAACACCGGGATGGCGGTCTTGCCCTGGGCCTTCAGGGACTCCACGGCGCCCATCGCCATGCCGTCGTTGTTGGCGATGACTACTTCGATCTTGTTGGCGTTCGGACCGGAGATCCAGGCGTCCATCTTGTCCTTGGCCATGGCGGTATCCCACATACCGGTATCCATGTGCAGCTGCTCGGTCTTGATGCCGCCATCGTTCAGAGTCTTGACGACGTAGGTGGTGCGGGCTTCTGCATCCGGGTGGCCAGGCTCCCCTTTCAGCAGCACGAACTGGATGACGCCATCTTTGTTCAGATCCCACTCGGGGTGCGCTTTCCAGTGCTTGGCGATCAGCTGGCCCTGGATGATTCCGGACTCCTTGGAGTCGGTGCCAACGTAGTAGGCCTTGTCATAGCTGGCCAGGTCGGCCGCGCTCGGTTCCTTGTTGTAGAAGACCACGGGGATCTCGTCCGCACGGGCTTTCTCAATCACGACAGGGGCCGCCGCCGGGTCAACCAGGTTGATGGCCAGGGCCTTCACGCCCTTGGCCAGCAGCACGTCGATCTGGTCGTTCTGCTTGGACTGGTCGTTCTGGGAGTCGTTCATCAGCAGTTCCACACCCGGGGTGGCCGCCGCTTCTTTCTCGATGGCCTTGCGCACCACGGCCATGAAGTTGTCGTCGTACTTGTAGACGGTGACCCCGATACGGGTATCGGCCTGGGCTTGGGCTCCCGCCATCAGTCCCATCAGCAAGGTGGCAACTGTCGTGAGTTTTTTCATTGTTATGCTCCGATCTCTATCTGTTTTTTGTAGGGAATGCTGTACACCGTTTGAGCTGGCGCCAGCCTAATGTAATCAGTTTGTTGTGAGGCGGTCTGTGATCCTGGCAACAAAATGAAAACGTTTACACTCTGTTACATAGCCGTAATATTGTTAAAAATTAAATAGTTACGTGAGAAACCGCCTTTGGGTCTCGCCATCTCGCGACGGCGGGTCCGGCTAGCTCAGACGGCAGTGCCACTGATAACAACCCGGCAACAGCCAGAACTCGGGCCGCACGCTCTGGCTCCAGGAGTCATCGCCTCCCACCCCCATGTGGAAGCCATCGAGGCACAGGTGCGTGCCCCCCAGAGCCACCAGATCGGTCTGGTGACGGGCTTCGGTCAGCTGCTGCTGACTGTAGCGGCTGACACTGAAGTGGAAGCGCCCCTCCACCACCAGATCCCCCAGTTGCAGTGCGCGGGTATCGCAGCGCAGCCCGTTGTCGGTGGGGAAGACATAAGGGGTGTGCAACGCATCGATGGGCAATTGCCAGCGACCGAGATCGGCGGCGAGCCGGCGATCCGGGTAATTCTCGTGGGGGCCAAGCCCCAGCCAGCTCACCGGGGCACCTTCGGCCGGTTCATCGGCCAGCCAGAGCCGGGCACCGATGCGCGGCAGGGAGGGCATATCGGCGGCCACCTCCACCTCGATGGCGAGGTGCATGGCGCCCTCCCCGTCCACCCTGTGATGCCAGCGGGTCAGGATCTTCGGTTCGTCACCCACGAAGTAGCCGTGGTGCGCCGTGATGAGACCCAGCTCCGGACTCGCCTCCAGGCCGAGACAGCGGTGCTGCAGATCATTGAGTCCGGCCTCCTGCCAGCGGGCAATCCAGGCGTTGGGATCGGCGTGATCCGCCTCGCTGGTGCCGATATCGTTGTCGAGCGGCGCCCGATAGAAGTGATCGGCGATGGCGTCGCGCAGCCGCTCGCGGCCCTGCTTCTGCCAGCTGACGATGCGACCACTGGCCTTGTCGAGCTGCCACAGGGAATCTGCGGCGCCAAGCACCCAGTGATCGCGCTGCTCGGTCAGGCTGACCGCCGGGCAGGCCGACGGCAGCGCCAGGGGCGCGGGCAACAGGCATTGCTGGCGAGCCACCTCGTGACCCGCTCCGGCCCAGGCCGTGGCGATGGGCTGCACGATGGCGAGATCCAGCCAGGCGAGCGCCCCCGGCGCAAAGGCCAGCAGTTGCTCCAGCAGGGTCAGCGTCACGCTCCCCCGGGGGGCCAGCTCGAGCGGGCATTCACCCTGGCTCACCACCACGCCGTCTTCACACAGACGCCACTGCAGGCGTTCGTTGTCCGTCTCGCGGAACAGGTATTCGCTGCGGATCTCCACCGTCAGCGGCTGGCGACCCTGCAGGGTCAGAACAAAGGGCTGCTGGGCACGCCGGGCTTCAAACAGGGAAGGATGGGGGGTGCGATCGGGGAACAGCAGGCCGTTGCAGCAGAACTGGCGATCGTTGGGAGTGTCGCCGAAATCGCCACCATAGGCCCAGAAATGGCGGCCATCGTCGGTCTGCTTGTCCAGCCCCTGATCGACCCAATCCCAGACAAACCCACCCTGCAGCCGCGGATGATCGCGAAATGCCTGCCAGTAATGGGCATAGCCCCCCAGGCTGTTGCCCATGGCGTGGGCGTATTCGCACAGGATCAGCGGCCGGGTCTCTTCCGGCAGGCCGATCCACTTGGCCAGCGCCCACTTGGGCACCGCCGGGAAAGGTTGATCCTGGTGGGTACGGGCATACATGGGGCAGATGATGTCGGTGGCCGGGGTGTCGGCCCCGCCCCCTTCGTACTGCACCGGGCGGCTGGGATCCGCCCCCTTCACCCAGCGATACATGGCGTCGTGGGCCGGACCATAACCGGATTCGTTCCCCAGGGACCAGATGATGATGCAGGGGTGGTTGAAGTCCCGGGCCACCATGCGGGTAACACGCTCCAGGAAGGCGTTGCTCCAGGCGGGATCCCGCGCCAGCCGCCCCATGGGGGTCATGCCGTGGGTCTCCAGGTTCGCCTCGTCCACCACATAGAGGCCGAGCCGGTCGCACAGGCGATAGAGCTCGGGGTGATTGGGATAGTGGGAGCAGCGCACCGCGTTGAAGTTGTGCCGCTTCATCAGCAGCAGATCCTGCTCCATGTCGGCCGGGGTCACCACGTGACCCGTGGTGGGATGGTGTTCATGGCGATTGGCGCCACGAATGAGCAGGGGTTGGCCGTTGACCCGCAGCAGGCCGCCACGGATCTCCACCGCCCGAAAGCCCACGTCATGGGCCTCGCTTTCGAGGACGTTTCCCTGCTCGTCCAGCAGGGTCAGGGTCAGGCGATAGAGGTACGGGGTCTCGGCGCTCCACTTGTGTGGCGCCGTTACCGTCAGCCACAGCTCGGCGCGATCGTCATACACCCCTTTCTCGTCGATGGCCAGGGTGCCAATCTGCTGGCGCAGGGTCGCAACCCGCTCGTCGCCATCATAGAGGTTGGCCTCCACCGACAGACCGGCTCCGTTGGCCGCCTGCAATTCAACCTTGAGGCGGGCATCCCGGTAGCAGGCGTCGAGCTCGGGCGTCACCCGGATATCCATCAGATGACGGGCCGGTTTGTGCAGCAGGCTGACGGAGCGGAAGATGCCGCTCATGCGCCACATGTCCTGATCTTCCAGATAGGAGCCGTCAGACCAGCGCAGCACCAGGACGGCGAGCCGGTTGGCCCCGGCCTGAAGGAAGGGGGTCAGATCGAATTCCGCCGGCAGCCGGCTGTCTTGGGAGTAACCGACCCAGCGGCCGTTGCAGAAGAGGTGAAACGCGCTGTCCACCCCGTCGAAAATGATCCGGGTCTGCCCCTCGGCCAGCCAGTTCGCAGCAACGGTGAACTCGCGGGAGTAGCAACCGGTGGGGTTCTCGGCAGGCACCCGGGGCGGGTCGCAGGGAAAGGGGTACTTGATGTTGGTGTAGATGGGCACATCCGTGACGGGCCGCGCCCCCGGGTAGGCCGCAGCCAGTTGCCAGTTGCCCGGCACCTTGATGGGGCAGGCATCCGGCAGATCCTCCAGCAGCCACTGCTCCGGCACCCGCTCCGGGGCCTCGAACCAGGAGAACTGCCACTCGCCGTCCAGCAGCAGGCGGGAAGGTGACAACCCCCCCATCCTGGCTTCCCCTTCACTGCGCCAACTGGACAAGGGGGTATGGGCTGGCAACCGGTTCACGGCGGTGATCCCCTGGGTCTGCCAATCCTGACGGGCCACTATCTCCCTGAGCATGCTTCACTTCTCCCTGCATTCACGCTGAAAACCACTGCAGTGTAGGAGAGTTTTGCCCGGTGATCGGCGATCCCGCTCACACAGATGTAAACGATTACACTCATTTTGTTAAGTAAAACGGAGTAAAAATCGAATAAATCCGGGTAAATGACCCCATGGGGGAAAAAGCGGACCTTCGGAAGGGCAAAAGATGCCCGGGAGTGTGAAACCGGGAGGCAATGGCCGAACCAGCTGAGCAAGCCATGGCAAAGACCCGACATCACGCCCCCCCCCCCGCTCCATCAGGTGCTGGAGCGCCTCAACCCGGTTCCGGGCACGCAGCCCGGTCTCTCGAAGGAGTGTGCAGAGGCCACGAGAGCCCCTGCCCGGCGCAGAGAAAAGCCATGGCGAGCGTCTGGCAGGATCTGGCAAGAAGTGAGGCTCGGCAGGCCGGGGGAGAGGGGCTCGTGACAGACGAGCGGGAAGAACTGGCGAGTTCGGCAGGCAGGGAGCGTGAGGGGACGGTTGTCACTCCTCAGACAGTCCTTTATGGTCTGCGCTAGCCATGCTTTCAGCTATCCATGGTCTGAGCTATCTATCGTCTGAGCTATGGGGGCGCTTTATATGCTGCAGTACGGGTTCGCCAGGTGCAGCGCTTGCGCCGACGGGGCGCAAGCGCTGCGATCAGGACCTGACGGGAGCGACCGAATGGCGGTTGATCAGGGTGGGGGTATAGATGCGGCTCTGCACCGATTCGCTCTCCCCTGCGGCGAGTTGCAGCGCCAGCTTGGCCGCCTGGGCCGCCATCAGCTCGATGGGATAGCGCATGGTGGAGAGCTTGGGTCTCAGGTATCTGGCGTAGATGATGTCATCGAAGCCTACCACCGACACCTCTTCCGGCACCTTGAGGCCGTTGTCCGCCAGCACAGAGATGGCTCCTGCCGCCATGGCGTCGTTGTAGGCCACTACCGCCGTGATGGGCAACCCCTTGGCCAGCAGGTTGAGCATGGCGCGCTCGCCCCCCTCTTCATTGGGCATGCCGCTCTCCACCAGCTCGGGATCGGCGAAGACCTCCGCCTCCGCCAGGGCATCCTGATAGCCCTGGTGGCGTAACAGCGCATCCTCGATGGCGTGATCCGAGCTCAGGAAGGCGATATGGCGGTGGCCGAGATCCAGCAGATGACGGGTGGCGGTCGCCGCACCCTGGCGGTTGTTGAGGGCGATGCAGCGCCCCCTCAGACTCGGAATGTCGCGGTTGATCAGCACCATGCCGGGGGCGCGCAGGGCGTAGTCGACCAGCTCCTCGTCGCCGAGCGCCTTGCTGTGCACCACCAGTGCCTCGCAGCGTTTGCCGATGAGCAGCTCGATGGCCTCCCGCTCCTGCTGGGCGCGGTGAAAACCATTACCCATCAACAGGTGCAAGCCCTGCTCCACCGCCACTGCCGCGACCCCTTTGACCAGGGCGCCGAAGAAGGGATCCGCCACGTCGCCCACCACCACTCCCATGGTGTCACAGGTCTGGCTGACCAGGGCCCGCGCGTTGGCGTTGGGGGTATAGCCCAGCTCGGCCATGGCCTTCAGCACCACCTCGCGGGAGGCGGCACTGGCCTTGGGTGAGTTGTTCATCACCCGTGAAACCGTTGCCACTGACACATTCGCCAAACGGGCGACATCCTTGATGGTGCTCATGCTGTTTTCACTTATTTCACGCTGCAACTGGCCGCATTATACCGTTCAATGTCACTGATAACAGGGGGAAAAATCAGAACTTGCCACATTGGTCGATGAAAACAAGTGTAATCGTTTACATATATTTGTTAAGCAGCTCACAGTTTGCCCGTCAGCCCCTCGGCTAGACTCCTGCTCAGGCTTTCCTGATACGAGGAGTTGAGGGTGGAACAACGGATGAAAGTACTGGTCACCGGCGGTTGCGGCTACATCGGCAGCCACACCTGTCTGGCCTTGCAGGCCGCAGGCATGGAGCCCGTGGTGGTGGACAACCTCTGCAACAGCAAGGCGGGCGTCCTGACCCGTGTCGCCGCCATCAGCGGGCGCGAACCCCGCTTCTACGAAGGGGACATCCGTGACCCGGCCCTGCTGGATCGCATCTTCAGCGAGCAGCACATCGACGCCGTGATCCACTTCGCCGCCCTCAAGGCGGTCGGCGAGTCGACCCGCATCCCGCTGGACTACTACGAGAACAACCTGAGCGGCACCCTGGTATTGCTGCAGGCGATGAAACGGGCCGAGGTACGCAATCTGGTGTTCAGCTCGTCGGCCACCGTCTACGGCGATCCTGCCAGCACCCCGATCCGGGAAGATTTTCCCCGCAGCGCCACCAACCCCTATGGCCGATCCAAGCTGATCATCGAGGAGATCCTCGAGGATCTGCAGCGGGCCGAGCCCCACTGGAGCATGACCCTGCTGCGCTATTTCAACCCCGTCGGCGCCCACGAGTCCGGCACTCTGGGGGAGGATCCCCAGGGCATCCCCAACAATCTGATGCCGTTTTTGACCCAGGTCGCCATCGGCCGGCGCGACTGCCTCTCGGTCTTTGGTAACGATTACCCAACCATCGACGGCACCGGGGTGCGCGACTACATCCATGTGATGGATCTCGCCGAAGGGCACGTCAAGGCTCTGGAACACTGCGCCGGACGGGGCGGTGTCCACGCCTACAACCTGGGCACGGGCCAGGGCCAGAGCGTGTTGCAGATGGTCGCGGCGTTCGAGGCTGCCTGCGGTCGGCCCCTTCCCTACCGGATCGAGCCACGGCGCCCCGGCGACATCGCCGAGTGCTGGGCCGATCCCGCCAAGGCCGCTCGGGAACTGGACTGGCACGCCAGCCGGGATCTCGCCGCCATGTGCGCCGACAGCTGGCGCTGGCAGTCCGCCAACCCCAATGGTTACGAGGCGTAGGCCCTGGCCTGCGCCTTCGGATGTATTCAACTCACACACTGGAGTGATGATGTTCAACCCCGTTGATCACCCCCACCGCCGCTTCAACCCGCTCACCGGCCAGTACGTGCTGGTCTCCCCTCACAGGGCCAAGCGCCCCTGGCAAGGCCAGGTCGAGAAGGTGAGCCTGGCGCCGAGCCAGGCCCATGATCCCGACTGCTTCCTCTGTGCGGGCAACACCCGGGTGACCGGCGATATCAACCCCGACTATCAGGGCACCTTCGTCTTTACCAACGACTTCGCCGCCCTGATGCAGGACACCCCGGCCGCTGACGCGGTGCCGGATCCCCTGCTGAAGCTGGAAGCCGCCCGGGGCACCAGCCGGGTCATCTGCTTCTCGCCGGATCACGGCAAGACCCTGCCCGAGCTGCCCCTGCCCGCCATCGAAGGGGTGATCACCACCTGGATGGACCAGGTGGCCGAGCTCTCTGACCAGTGGGAATGGGTCCAAGTCTTTGAAAACAAGGGCGCCGTCATGGGCTGCTCCAATCCGCACCCTCACGGCCAGCTCTGGGGCAGCGACTTCCTGCCCAACGAGATTGCCCGGGAAGAGGCGCACCAGCGCGCCTGGCTGGCCGAACACGGCCGCCCCCTGCTGCTGGACTATGTGGAACGGGAGCTGGCGGATCGCTCCCGCATCGTGGTGGAGACGGCCCACTGGCTGGCGGTGGTGCCCTTCTGGGCGGCCTGGCCGTTCGAGACCCTGCTGCTGCCCAAAGCCCATGTTCCCTCCATGCTGGATCTCACCCGGGAACAGCAACAGGATCTGGCCATCGCGCTCAAGGAGCTCACCAGCCGCTACGACAACCTGTTCCAGTGCAGCTTCCCCTACTCCATGGGCTGGCACTTCGCCCCGCCCCGTTCCGACTGCCCCGAGGCGTGGCAACTGCACGCCCACTTCTATCCGCCCCTGCTGCGCTCCGCCACGGTGCGCAAATTCATGGTGGGCTTCGAGATGCTGGCCGAAACCCAGCGCGATCTCACCCCGGAACAGGCGGCGGAACGGCTGCTCGCCCTCAGTCCCATCCACTACAACGACCAGAACCAGGCCAACGAGGAGGCCCTATGACCCCGAGCCAGCGCGTCAGCGCCGTGTTTGCCGAGCAGTTTGAGCAACAACCCGACCTGCTGGTACGGGCTCCAGGCCGCGTCAACCTCATCGGCGAGCACACCGACTACAACGACGGCTTCGTGCTGCCCTGCGCCATCGACTACGAGACCTGCGTCGCCATCGGCCTGCGCGGCGACAACCTGGTCGAAGTGATCGCCGCCGACTACGACAACCAGCGCGACCGGTTCAGTCTCGATCACCCCATCGAGCACCACCCCAGCCAGCGCTGGAGCGACTACATCCGCGGCGTGGTGAAACACCTGCAGGCACGAGGCCACGCCCTGCGCGGCCTCAATCTGGTGGTCTCCGGCAACGTGCCCCAGGGGACGGGTCTCTCCTCCTCCGCTTCCCTGGAGGTAGCCATCGGCCAGGCCTTCAAGGAGGCCCAGGGGCTGGCCATCAGCCAGGCGGAAATTGCCCTCAACGGCCAGCAGGCGGAGAACCAGTTCGTCGGCTGCAACTGCGGCATCATGGATCAGATGATCTCCGCGAGCGGCAAGCAGGATCACGCCCTGCTGCTCGATTGCCGTTCCCTGGAGACCCGGCTCATCCCCATGCCGACCGATCTGGCGGTGCTCATCGTCAACTCCAACGTGCGCCGCGGCCTGGTGGACAGCGAATACAACACCCGTCGCCAGCAGTGCGAAACCGCCGCCCGTCACTACGGGGTCAAGGCCCTGCGCAACCTGGATCTGGCGACCCTGGAAGCGGGCAAGGCCGGTCTGGACGAGGCCTGCTATCGCCGTGCCCGCCACGTTGTCGGCGAGAACGCCCGCACTCTGGCGGCGGCCGATGCGCTGGCACAGGGCGATCTGGTGCGCCTCGGCGAGCTGATGGGCCAGTCCCACGCCGCCATGCGCGATGACTTCGAGATCACCGTGCCTCCCATCGACGGCCTGGTGGAGATCATCAAGGCCCGGATCGGCAGCGAAGGCGGTGTGCGCATGACCGGCGGCGGTTTTGGCGGCTGCGTGGTCGCCCTGCTGCGCCCCGAGAAGGTGGCCGAGGTGATCGCCGTGGTGGAGGCGGAATACCCGGCCCGTTTCGGCCTCAAGGCGGACTGCTACGTCTGCCGTGCCAGCGCAGGGGCCGGCAGACTGTAACGCACGCCTGACAACGGGTGACGCCCCCTGCCCGGCACTCGCGACGCCGGCAGGGGGCGACGGGATCACGACGGGGAACCGCAAACCATGATGAGATTCGAGCTGGAAAACGAGGAGGGACTGCGGCTGCGCGGTCTCGCATACGGGGCCACCCTCACCTCCCTCACCCTGCCGGTGGCGGGAGAGCGGCGGGAGGTGCTGCTGGGTTGCGCCGACGAGGCCTACCTCACCCAGCAGGTATGGCTGGGGGCCGTGGCGGGGCGCTTTGCCAACCGCATCGGCGGCGCCCGCCTTGAGCGGGAAGGCCAGTGCTGGACGCTGGACGCCAACCAGGGGGCCAACTGCCTGCACGGCGGGCGCGACGGGTTCCATCGCCGCACCTGGCAGATCAAGGAGCAGGAGGCGGACAGGGTCAAGCTGGCGCTCCTCTCCCGGGCGGGGGATCAGGGCTTTCCCGGCAATCTGAGGGTGAGCCTGGAGTATCGGCTGGAGCAGTGCGATCTGGTGGTCGACTTCTGCGCCAGCACGGACGCCCCCAGCCCGGTCAGCCTCACCAGCCACGCCTACTTCAACCTGGATGGCGGTGGCGACATCCGCCACCACACCATCAGCCTAGACGCCGACCGCTACCTGCCCACGGATGACCAGAGCCTGCCGCTGGCCATCGCCCCGGTGGAAGGCCCCTTCGATCTGCGCGCCCCCCGCCCCATCGGCCAGGCGTGGCTGGACCACCCCCAGCAGCAGTTGGCCAAGGGGTACGATCACGCATTTCTGCTCAACAACAGCGTTTTTGTGCCTACTGATGAGCCGTTTGGTGGGTCCAGCCAGCCATGGGCCGCCCGGGTGATCTCGGGGGATGGCAAGCTGGCGATGGCGGTCTACACCAACCAGCCCTCACTGCAGTTCTACAGCGGCAACTGGCTGACCGGCACACCGGATCGTCAGGGCCGACCCTACCGGGATTACGACGGCTTCTGCCTGGAGGCCCAGCAATTGCCCGACAGCCCGAACCGGCCCGCCCTCGGCGATCCCTGGTTGCTGCCGGGGCAGCGTTATCGCCACCAGACCCGTTATCGCTTTATTCCTGCCCCCTGACAGCCCCGCTCGGGCAGACGAAGGAGCCCGGGCGCGCCGCCACGTCATGGCGGCCCCGATGGCACCGCCGAGTCAGCCGGGGTGAGGCCGGCCGCAGGGCCCGCCGCTCCTCATTGCACACCAGCCAAGGAACCGCACCGTGATGGATGACAACTACCTCGCCGCCCCCGACCGCTACCAGCGCCAGCCCTACCGACCGGCGGGCCGCCACGGCCTGCGCCTGCCCGGCATCGGTCTGGGCCTTTGGCACAACTTCGGCGCCGGGAGCGATCCCGCCACCGCGAAGGCCATGGTGCATCAGGCGTTCGATCTGGGGATCACCCACTTCGATCTCGCCAACAACTACGGGCCGCCGCCGGGATCTGCCGAACTGACCTTCGGCACGCTGCTCAAGAGGAGCCTGGCTCCCTATCGGGACGAGCTCATCATCGCCAGCAAGGCGGGATACGTGATGTGGGACGGCCCCTACGGCGATGGCGGCAGCGCCAAGTACCTCTTCGCCAGCCTGCACCAGAGCCTGCGCCGTCTGGGCCTCGACTACGTGGACATCTTCTATCACCACAGGCCGGATCCCCGCACCCCGCTCGAGGAGACCTGCCAGGCCCTGGCCCTGATGGTGCGCCAGGGCAAGGCGCTCTACATCGGCCTCTCCAACTACCCGGCCCCGCTCGCGGCCAAGGCTGCCGCCCGGCTGGCGGAGCTCGGCACCCCCTGCCTGGTCAACCAGCTCAAATACTCCCTGTTCCAACGCGATATTGAGCCCGACACCCTGCCGGCCTGCCGGGAGCACGGCATGGGGGTGGTCGCCTTCTCGCCCCTGGCGGGGGGGCTGCTGAGCGATCGCTACCTGGCGGGCATTCCCGCGGATTCCCGCGCCGCCAGTGCCAGCCCCTTCCTCACGGCGGACCAGATCACCGAAGAGAAGCTCGCCACCGTCCGCGCCCTGCATGCACTGGCCCTGCAACGGGGTCAGTCCCTGTCGCAACTCGCACTGCAATGGGTGCTGCGCGACCCCGTGGTGAGCTGCGCCCTGATCGGCGCCAGCCATCCCCAACAGATAACGAGCGCCGTCGAGGCCCTGGGGCAGCCCCCCCTGGACGATGATCTTCAACAGAAAATCCTGTCCATACTGGCCTGACAGCACAAAGAGATCATAAAACAGAGGTCAACTGGCGTGACTGACCTGTCAGAACGTGACGGGGCCGTCATGGCTTCTGACAGCATGTGGCAAGCCGCGCCCTGCATGGTCCGCCAGCGCCCTTTTCCGGCCGGAACAGGGCGCTGAAATCCCCAATATTCACTGGTTGCCCGCGTGATTTTCCGCCATCATTGGCCGCCCCGACCCGTTCGGGGTTGATTTTATCCAGACCCCATAACCAAGAGATCTGCACCATGACCGAATCCTACGCCCTGTTCGTCGCCTTTGTGCTGGGTATAGTGGAAGGCCTGACCGAGTTCCTCCCCGTCTCCTCCACCGGCCACATGATCATCGTCGGCCACCTCCTCGGGTTTGAAGGACCCAAGGCCGCCACCTTCGAGGTGGTGATCCAGCTCGGCTCCATCCTGGCAGTGGTCGTCATGTTCTGGCGCCGCCTGTTCGGACTCATCGGCATTCACTTCGGTCAGAAACCGACCCCGGGCCACGCGACCCTCTCCCTGGTGCACGTCATCCTCGGCATGCTGCCCGCCGTGCTCGTCGGGCTGGCTATCCACAGCTGGATCAAGGCCAATCTGTTCGGGCCGGAAACCGTGATGTATGCCCTGGTGGCCGGCGGCATCCTGCTCATCATCGCCGAAAAGTTCCGCCCCGCCGTGACCGCGGAGACCCTGGACGACATCAGCTACAAGCAGGCCTTCGGCATCGGCCTGTTCCAGTGCCTGGCACTCTGGCCCGGTTTCTCCCGCTCCGGCGCCACCATCAGCGGCGGCATGCTGATGGGCATCAGCCGCCACGCGGCAGCAGAATTCTCCTTCATCATGGCGGTACCCATGATGATCGCGGCCAGCGGCCTGGATCTCTACAAGAGCCGCGATTTCCTCTCCATGGCGGACTTCCCCATGTTTGCGGTGGGCTTCGTCACCGCCTTCGTGGTGGCCATGGTCGCCATCAAGACCTTCCTGGCGCTGATCCGTCGTCTCGACTTCATCCCGTTCGCCATCTACCGCTTCCTGCTGGCCTTCGTCGTCTACCTGGTCTTCGTGGCCTGATGGGCTTCGCCGCCAAGCAACACAAAAGGGACCCGAGGGTCCCTTTTTTCATGCCGTGATACCGCCTCAGTCGCGCGGCAGCCCGCTATCGCCGAGCAGCCGTGATCCCAACTCAATAGAGGTGCTGGCTGATGCCGTTGAGCAGCCGTGACAGCCCCTTGGTGAACTGCACGGGGGCATCTTGCACCGTGTAGCAGAGGCAGCCGTCCGGGGTGTGGGGGCTGTGGGCGTGGCTGGCGTCACGCCAGATGAAATCCCCCGCCTGATAGCGGGTGTCGCCATCCTCGATGGTGCCCGCCAGCAGCAGGGTCAGCTCATATCCCTTGTGGGTGTGCTCCGGGATCCGCCCCCCCGCCTCGATGTGCAGCAGGTTGGCCCGCGCACCCATCTCGTCCAGGGGCAGGCTGACCTGACGGATGGCCCCGAGATGACGCCACCTGGGGGCATGATGCCTTGCCAATGCCCGCGGCAGCCGGTAACTGTGACCCGCCACCCTGAGCTCTGGCCTCGGGCTCTCGGCAAGGGCGAGCGCCGCCTCCGTCGCCACCGGCTGTTGCAGTATGCCCGCCAGCATGGCATCGAATCCGGCGGGCAGCGCCTCGTCCGGCGCGTCAGGGGCGAGATGCTGGCACGCCAGCGCCTCTTCAAATTCCTTCACCCGGGCGGCGCACTCGGGGCAGAACTCGCAATGGGCGGAGACACCGACGGCCAGCGGCAGAGGCAGCTCGTCGGCAGCGAAGGCGCGCAGCATGGGTTCAGTCGGATGGGTCTTAATCATGGCCTTGCTCCACTTGTTCCTTCAGTTTCTGTAGTGCCAGCCGCAGCCGGGACTTGATGGTGCCAAGGGGCACGCCGAGCCGGTCGGCCAGCTCCTGCTGGGAGAGCTCCTGCAGGTAGATGCCGCGCACCACCTGCTGCTGCGGCTCCGGCAGCGTGGCGACATAGTGGGCCATCTGGCGGGTCAGCACCGCGTCTTCACCGCCGCTCAGGTGCTCCTCTTCGGCCCGGAACTCCAGCAGCGGCCAGATCTCCTCGGCGCAGAGCTCCTCCTTGCTGGCGCGGCGGCGGCGCAGCATGTCAAAGCTCTGGTTGCGCATCACTGTGTAGATCCAGGTGGTGGCGGCGCCCTTGTCGGGGTGATAGAGCCGTGCCTTCTGCCAGACCAGCAGCATGGTCTCCTGCACCAGTTCCATGGCGTTGGCCTCGCTGCCGAGGTGACGCAGCCCGTAGCTACGGATGCGCGGCGCGAAGTGGTGGAACAGGGTGGCAAAGGCAGCCTTGTCGGCCCGCTCGGCCACCCGGACCAGCAAAGATGTGAGGTCGCCGTCTGGGTTGTCCATGGGGGGCGATGTCCTGCGTGGAGCCGATTGTGGTTGGCCAGTATATGCCATTGCGCCATCCCTCGCGTGTGGTGTTCACCCCCAATACGGCGAGCGAGGAAAAAGGATCACCGGGAAGGGGAATTCAATGGCTCGCGACCAGCAGACCGCTCAGCAGGGAGAGGGTGGGCTGGTTGTCCTTGGCCGCCACCAGCCACTGTTTTTGCTCCACCGGGATGGGCAGCACCTCCAGCCAGCGCTGGGCGACCCAGCTCGCATCCTCCCAGTCCGGCTCCGGATAGAGGGCCGCGTACTCCGGATAGTCGTTGAACACGTCCTGCAACGCCTTGGCCAGGGAGTGCTGATCCGCCTGGAGCCTGCCGCTCTGCCAGGGGGGCAGGGGCTCCACCTCGCCGACCCGCAGACCGTCCTCTTCCTGCCAGAGATCCGTGATACGCACCCGCTCCACCCCGAGCACCGTGATGCCGAGCAAACCATCGGGCAGCAGATCGAAATCGATGATGCGCACCCGAGTGGCGATGGGGTACATGTTGCGCAGCGCGTCGGGCTGGCGGGGGTCCAGCATGCAGAGCGCGAACTCCCGCTCCCGGGACTCGGCGATCATGCGCTGGTATCTGGGCTCGAAGATGCGCAGCGGCATGATGCCGCCCGGCAGCAGGTGAGCGGAGAGTGGAAACAGTACCAGTGTCATGGGAATCATCCTCCAACGGCGTCCTCAAAGGATACGACCGCCACGGGAAGCGGGATCATTCAGATCGAATCGGTATAAATAACCCTGTCATAATCAGGGGAAAATAGCCTGGACAAGCCGTTTCGTTATGCAGTAGAAATGGATAACCACCACTTACCCAAATCAATATCCTGCAATGTGGTGGAAAACGCAGTGAAATATCCGCCACGCCCACGGGTGCGGGCCGTTCCTATAGTTTTCTCGGCCCGATGCGGGTAAAATTCACGCCCTTATCCAGTCAGTCACTTTTCGACGCGCAACCTCGGTGGTCAGTTATGAAAGAGCATATTCATCATCTACTTGAACAAACGGTAGCCAATCTCAAGTCCGCAGGCGTCCTGCCCGCCGACCTGGAAGCCCGGGTGCAAGTAGACCGATGCAAGGAGAAGGCTCACGGCGACCTGGCCACCAACCTGGCCATGCTGCTGGCCAAACCGGCCCGCAAGAACCCCCGCGAGCTGGCCGCTGCCATCATCGAGCACCTGCCTGCCTCCGATCTGATCGCCAAGGTCGAGATCGCCGGCCCCGGCTTCATCAACTTCTTCTTCGACCCGAGCTGGCTGGCCGGTCAGGTGGAAGCCATGGTGACCTCCGACAACGCCAACGTGAAGCTGCCGGCGCCGCAGACCGTGGTGGTGGACTACTCCGCCCCCAACGTGGCCAAGGAGATGGCGGTGCACCACATCCGCTCCACCGTGCTCGGTGACGTGGCCGCCCGCGCCCTCGAATTCCTGGGCCACAAGGTGGTGCGTGCCAACCACATCGGCGACTGGGGCACCCAGTTCGGCATGCTGATCGCCTATCTGGAGAAGATGGCCAACGAGCACGCCTCCGACATGGAGCTCAAGGACCTGGAAGCCTTCTACACCCAGGCCAAGCGTCACTACGACGAAGACGAAGCCTTCGCCGAGCGCGCCCGCAACTACGTGGTGAAACTGCAGGGTGGCGATGAGTACTGCCGCACCATGTGGAAGAAGCTGGTCGACATGACCATGGAGCAGAACCAGCGCAACTACGACCGTCTGAACATCTCCCTGTCCAACAAGGACATCATGGGCGAGTCCATGTACAACGACATGCTGCCGCAGATCGTTGCCGACCTGAAAGCCAAGGGGCTGGCAGTCGAGAGCGAAGGGGCCACCGTGGTGTTCCTAGACGAGTTCAAGAACAAGGATGGCGAGCCCATGGGCGTCATCATCCAGAAGAGCGACGGCGGTTTCCTCTACACCACCACCGACATCGCCTGCGCCAAATACCGTTACGAGAACCTGGGCGCCGACCGGGTCATGTACTTCATCGACTCCCGTCAGCACCAGCACCTGATGCAGGCCTGGACCATCACCCGCAAGGCGGGCTATGTGCCGGAGTCCGTTCCCCTCGAGCACCACGCCTTCGGCATGATGCTGGGCAAGGACGGCCGTCCCTACAAGACCCGCTCCGGCGGCACCGTCAAGCTGGTTGACCTGCTGAACGAAGCGGAAGAGCGCGCCAGCGCCCTGCTGGAGAGCCGCAACAGCGACCTCTCTGCCGAAGAGAAGGCCCAGGTGGTGCACGCCATCGCCATGGGCGCGGTCAAGTATGCGGATCTCTCCAAGAACCGCACCACCGACTACATCTTCGACTGGGATCTGATGCTGTCGTTTGAAGGCAACACCGCCCCCTACCTGCAATACGCCTACACCCGCATCCAGTCCATCTTCCGCAAGGCCGGCGTCGATGCCGACACCCTGAGCGGCAAGGTGGTCCTGAGCGAAGATGCCGAAGAGACCCTGGCCCAGAAGCTGATCCAGTTCTCCGACGCGGTCAACGGCGTGGCGGACAAGGGGATGCCGCACCTGCTCTGTACCTATCTGTACGAGCTCTCCGGCAACTTCATGACCTTCTACGAAGCCTGCCCGATCAACAAGGACGGCGTGGACGAGGCGACCCGCCAGAGCCGTCTGCTGCTGTGCGCCGCCACCGCCAAGGTGCTCAAGCTGGGCCTGGGCGTGCTGGGCATCCACACCCTGGAGCGCATGTAATAGATGGCGACCCGGGATTACGTCGGCAACAGCCCGAGACGACGGGCGGGTGGCCGTAACATCAAGAAAGCGGCCCCTCGCCGCTTTCCTGTTATCCCGGCACTGCTGGCCGGGGCCCTGGTCGTCGGTTTCGGCGCCTTCCTCTACCTCATCAACGGCAAGGGCGCCGATGCCCCCACCATCGAAGAGCAGGTGAAGGCCAACAAACCCAAGGCACAGGGCAATACCCTGCCCCAGGAGAAGTGGAGCTACATCGAGCGGCTGGAGAACAAGCAGGTGGACATCATAGAGCCGCCGCCCCAGCCGGGCGTGCTGCCGCCCCCGCCCGCCGAGACCATGACCCTGCAACCGGAGGCACTGCCCAAGCCGGTCGCGACCGACATCCCCCAGCCGGGAACCCCCATCGGTCAGGTGAAGCCCTATCAGCCGCAACCGGTGCAACCGGCCAAGCCGGCCACCGGCGCCCCGGTCGCCAGCGCCCGGGAGCAGGTGATCGACCAGAAGGCCGAGCGTGAGCGGATGGAGCGGGAGATCCGCGCCGAACTGGAGCGGGAGCGGGCCGAGGCCGCCAGGGCCAAGACGGCGACCCAGACTGCACAGACCGCAGCCGCCGACGGCGGTCGCTACATAATGCAGTGTGCCGCCCTGCGCTCCCAGGATTCCGCGGAATCCCTCAAGGCGCGCATCGCCTTCACCGCCGGGCTCTCCTCCAGTCTGCAGGTGGTGAACGGGGCCGGTGGCGCCGTCTACAAGGTGATGGTGGGCCCCTTCAACGGCAAGGCGGCGGCCGATGCGGCCAACCGCAAGCTGCAGGGCTCGGGCATCAGCGGCTGCATCCCCAAGAAGGGGTGATCGCCGCGTCCATGCACAGGGCCGGGTGGCAACACCCGGCCCTGTTTCTTTTGGCGCCATCCCGCGCCCACCCGATCCCTCCCCCGCGATCCGTGCTCGACACAGGCTTGAAAAGCCGTTTTGCCATCCCCATCTTTTCCTCCATGCACAGTCAGGCCGTCATTCGGCTCAAGCGAGGTAAGTAAAGTGACTACCATAGTTTCAGTTCGCCGCAACGGTCAGGTCGTCATCGGTGGCGATGGCCAGGTTTCTCTTGGCAACACCGTCATGAAGGGCAACGCCCGCAAGGTTCATCGCCTCTACAACGGCAAGGTACTGGCTGGTTTCGCCGGCGGCACCGCCGACGCCTTCACCCTGCTCGAGCGCTTCGAAGCCAAACTGCAGGCCCATCAGGGCAACCTGGAACGCGCCGCCGTGGCGCTGGCCAAGGACTGGCGCACCGATCGCGCCCTGCGCCGCCTCGAGGCGCTGCTGGCCGTCGCCGACGAGCACAAATCCTTCATCATCACCGGCAACGGTGACGTGGTGCAGCCGGAGCACGATCTCATCGCCATCGGCAGCGGCGGCAACTTTGCCCAGTCCGCCGCCATCGCCCTGCTGGAGAACACCGAGCTCGACGCCAAGAGCATCGTCGAGAAGTCCCTCAAGATTGCGGGCGACATCTGCGTCTTCACCAACGGCAACCACACCATCGAAGTACTGGACTACGCAGCCAAATAAGGCCGCCAGCCAAACCCCATTTTCCAAGGGGTGGGCCCTGCCCGCCCCGGATACAGGAACGCCACCATGTCCGAGATGACCCCGAGAGAAATCGTCCACGAGCTGGACAGACACATCATTGGTCAGGCCGACGCCAAGCGCGCGGTCGCCGTCGCCCTGCGCAACCGCTGGCGCCGGATGCAGCTCTCCGAGGAGATGCGCCATGAAGTGACCCCGAAGAACATCCTGATGATCGGCCCGACCGGTGTTGGCAAAACCGAGATCGCCCGTCGCCTGGCCAAACTGGCCAACGCCCCCTTCATCAAGGTGGAAGCGACCAAGTTCACCGAAGTGGGTTATGTCGGCAAGGAAGTGGACAGCATCATTCGCGATCTGACCGACGTCGCCATCAAGCTGGTGCGCGAGACCGAGATGGAGAAGATGAAATACCGCGCCGAGGAAGCCGCAGAAGAGCGCATCCTCGACGCCCTGCTGCCCAACCCGCGCAACAGCTGGGGTGAGGAAGAGAAAGCCGACAACTCCAACACCCGCCAGATCTTCCGCAAGAAACTGCGGGAAGGTCAGCTGGATGACAAGGAGATCGAGCTGGATCTGGCCGCCTCCCCCATGGGTGTCGAAATCATGACCCCGCCGGGCATGGAAGAGATGGCCAACCAGTTGCAGGGGCTGTTCCAGAACCTGGGCCAGAACCAGAAGAAGAAGCGCAAAATCAAGGTCAAGGAGGCCATGAAGGCGCTGATCGAAGAGGAAGCAGCCCGCCTGGTCAACCCGGAAGAGCTGAAGCAGAAGGCCATCGCCTCCGTCGAGAACAATGGCATCGTCTTCCTCGACGAGATCGACAAGATCTGCAAGCGCGGCGAGAGCTCGGGCCCGGACGTTTCCCGTGAAGGGGTTCAGCGCGACCTGCTGCCGCTGGTCGAGGGCTGCACCGTCAACACCAAGCACGGCATGGTCAAGACCGATCACATCCTGTTTGTCGCCTCCGGTGCCTTCCAGATCGCCAAGCCGTCCGACCTCATCCCCGAGCTGCAGGGTCGTCTGCCGATCCGGGTCGAGCTGACCGCCCTGACCACCGAAGACTTCGAGCGCATCCTGACCGAGCCGAACGCCTCCCTGACCGATCAGTACAAGGCACTGATGGCCACCGAAGGGGTCAACATCGAGTTCACCCAGGATGGCATCCGCCGTCTGGCCGAAGCGGCCTGGCAGGTCAACGAGCGCACCGAGAACATCGGCGCCCGTCGTCTGCACACCGTGATGGAGCGGCTGATGGAAGACATCTCCTACGACGCCTCCGAGAAGTCAGGCGAGACCTTCGTCATCAACACCGACTACGTCAACGCCCACCTCGGCAAGCTGATTGAAGACGAGGATCTGAGCCGCTTCATTCTGTAACCGGTTGATCGATAACGAGGAGCTGAGCGGTTTACTATCCTGCCCAATCCCATAACAAGACGCCTCCCCTGTGGAGGCGTCTTCGTTTTCAGCGTTCTTCCGACTCGCTGCCGTCCCGGGTCGCGTCATCCTGCGCGGCACGCTCCCCCCTTCCCGCCAGCCAGAGCGCGCTCATCAGCAGCAAGGCCGTCAGGGCGAAGGTGGCCCGGGTGGCAAACGCCAGCTCGTCCGCCGTCGCGAGGGGAAGATCGGGCCGCCCTACCTGGGCTGCGAACAGGCCCCCCAGCCCCGCCGCCCCCGTCAGCTGGCCCAGGTTGCGCGACAGGGTCAGCAGCCCGGCCACGGCGCCACGGCTCGCCCCCTCCGCCTCCCCCACCACGGCGCTGTTGTTGGCGGTCTGGAACAGGGCATAGCCGGCGGTGAGCAGCAGGATGGGCAGCAGGTAGCCGAGGGGCCCGAGCGCCCTGTCCAGGAAAGCCAGCAAGACGGCGGCCACCACCATGAGCCCCAGGCCGAGGCGCACCACAGGGGTCGCCCCCACCCTGTCCACCAGCCAGCCGGCGGGCATGCCGGACAGCGCCGCCAGCAGGGGCCCCATGGAGATCATCAGCCCCACCGTCCCCATGTCGAGGGCAAAGGCGCCGTGCAGGTAGAAAGGACCGATCAGCATCGTCGCCACCATGACGCTGGCCACCAGCGCACTGGCGATGATCCCGCCTCTTCGCCTGGATGCCCCCAACAGCGCCAGGGGCAGCAGGGGGCGACGGGCGCCCGAGTCGGCATGCACGAAGAGCACCATGGCGACGAGCGCCCCTATCCCCGGCCAGACCCCGAGTGGGCTGCCCCGGGTCAGTGCCAGCCCGTAGCAGAGCAGCGCCGTCACCAGCAGCAACAGACTGGTGAGCGGGAGGCCTCCCTCGGCAGAGCCCGCCTCATCCCGGGACAGATCCCGCCAGGCACACCCCAGCGCAAGCAACGTCAGGGGGAGCAGCAGCAGGAAGGGAGCCTGCCAGCCAAATCCGCCGATCAACAGGCCGCCAAAGGAGGGGCCGAGCGCCGTGCCGCAGGCCGACAGGGTGCCGAGCAATCCCATGCTCCAGCCCCGTCGGGCTGGCGGCACCAGCTCTCCTGCCATGGCCAGGGAGAGCACCAGCATGCAGGCCGCACCGGCCCCTTGCAGGGTGCGAGCGGCAATGAGCCAGCCAATGGAAGGGGCCAAGGCGCACAGCAGGGAAGCCAGCGCAAAGACCCCGGTCCCCCAGAGCAGCAAGCGACGCCGCCCCAGACGATCCCCGAGCCGGCCCGCCACCACCGTCAGACTGGTGATCCCAAGCAGGTAGGCCACCAGCACCCATTGCAGGCTGGCGAAGGGCACGCCGAAGTCCTGCCCCAGGGCAGGCAGCACCAGGTTGGCCATGCTGCCCGCCAGCATGGGCAGCAGGGTGGCGAGCCCGAGCCCCACGAGGCCAAGACGGCGCGTCACAGGAGGGGAAACAAGAAGTGGTGTGGACATGGCAGTCTCTCCGGCAAGTGATGATGCACTCAGGCTAGCGGGGGAGATGACAAGGCGGAAGACGCACGGATTGCAGCTTATAGTTGCATCAGACGCCATATGAAGAGACGGCAACTCGCGTATCATGAAGGGGTCGGCCCGTCAGGCGCCGCCTGCGAGGAGACGACCATGACCCCGGATTTCAACCTGCTGATCACCCTGGATGCCCTGCTGGAAGAGGGCAGTGTGGCGGGCGCCGCCAGACGGCTAGGCCTGAGTGCTTCCGCCATGAGCCGGGCCCTGGCAAGGCTGCGGGAGACCACGGGGGATCCGCTGCTGGTGCGGGCGGGACGCGGCCTGATCCCCACCCCCCGGGCGCAGACCCTGCGGGATGAGGTCGCCCGCCTGGTTCAGGAGACCCGGGCCGTGCTGCGCCCCCAGCAGGAAGTAGACCCGGCGAGCCTGGAGCGCACTTTCCGCCTGCGATCCAGTGACGGCTTCGTGGAGGCGGTGGGCCCCGCCCTGCTGGCGCGCCTCGCCGTCGAGGCCCCCGGGGTGCGGCTCCACTTTCTGGCCAAACCCGACAAGGAGAGCGGCCCCCTGCGCCGTGGCGAGCTGGACTTCGAGACCGGAGTGATCGGCGCCACCACGGCCCCTGAGCTGCGCACCCAGGCCCTGTTCCAGGATCACTTCGTCGCCGTGGTGCACCCGGACCACCCCCTCTGCGACGGCACCCTGACCGTGGCGCGCTATGCCGCCGCGCGCCACGTGCTGGTCTCCCGCCGGGGCCAGCCTCACAGCCCCATCGACGAGATCCTCGCAGGCCAGGGGAAGAGACGCACCATCACCACCCTGGTTCCCGGGTTTGCGATGGCGCTGGCCCTGGTCAGGGAGAGCAATCTGGTGGCGACGGTGCCGCACCTGCACTGCGCCAGCCTGCTCGGCGATCTGGTCACCCTGCCCCTGCCCTTCGCTCTGCCAGGGATCCGGGTCGCCCTGCTCTGGCACCCCAGTCAGGATGCCGATCCGGGCCACCGCTGGCTGCGCGCCCTGATACGGGACACCTGTGCCCGGCCCCCCTATCACACCGGAGCCACCGACACCCCCTGATCCGGGTCAGGCAGCTCCCGGCTCTATCACCAGCCTCTTGTGGCCCGGGCACCCGCACCCGGGGCCTGAAGCGCCTGTCACCACCCCGTCACACCGACATGCCCGTGGCTTGGGCACAAACGGTGGATCCTTCCCCCTGCCGGACGGGGATCACGGCCCCTCAGAGCGGGGCGGATCACATTGCGGGCAAAAAGATCCTGTCGCCCGCTTCCGCATTTTTTATACGGACGTATAATTGCGTACAAAATGCATACACCAGGAGCACCAGCCAGATGCACCCCACCCGTCAGAAACTGCTCGATACCGGCCTCGCCATCGCCACCGAGAAGGGGCTGCGCGGCCTGACGGTGCGCGAGCTGGCGGCGGCGGCCGAGGTGAACCTCGGCTCCTTCGTCTACCACTTCGGCAACCGCGACGCCTTTATCGACGAGCTGGTGGAGCTCTGGTACGCCACCCTCTATGACGAGCTCAAGGCGGTGGCAGCCAAAGGCTCCTACCCCTCTGCCATCGCCATGTTCGAGGCCACCATGGAGGCGCTCATCGGGCTGGTGGCGCGCCAGCGCGGCTTCATCAACCACCTGTTTGGCGATGCCCTGGCGGGTGAAGGGGCGGCCCAGCGCTTTCTGCTCAGCCTGCCGCGCCGTCACCCCCTGCTGCTGATCGAACAGGTACGGATGGCACAGGCGGAAGGGTCGCTGGTCGCGGGTCACCCGCTCCAGCTGATGATCTTCATCATGGGGTCGGTCGGCCTGCCGCTGGTGATCGCAGGCAGCGGTCGTCAGCTCGGCTGGCTGCCCGAAGAGGCCGCCCCCTTTCTCAGCCAGATAGACAACCCCGAGGCCGCCAGACAGCGGCTGGTATGGGCACTGCGCGGCCTGCGCCCCACCGACATGAAAGAAGGAGAAGCGGCATGAAACAACGCATTGCAATCCTGGCCCTGCTGCTAACCGTTATCGGTGGCTACCTCTGGTGGCAGGGGCGCCCCGCCGACGGCTCCATCCTCTACGGCAACGTCGATATTCGCGACGTCAATCTGGCCTTTCGGGTCGGCGGACGCGTCGATCAGGTGCTGGTCGATGAGGGGGATAGCGTGAAAGCGGGTCAACTGCTGGCCCGCCTCGATCCGGTTCCCCTCACCCACAGCCGCGACAGCGCCCGCGCCAATCTGGCTGCGCTCACTGCCGCCAACGCCTTGATCCACAAAGGCTATCGCAGCGAAGAGACCGACCGCGCCCGGGCCGCACTTGCCGCCGCCGAAGCCGCTGCACTGGAGGCCAACCAGCAGTGGCGCCGCCAGAGCGCATTGGCCGCCACCGGCGCCATCTCCCGCGGTCAGCTCGATACTGCCCGCTCCCAGCGGGATCAGACCCAGGCGCAGGTGCGCTCGGCCCGCGAACAGCTCGCCCAGCTCGAAACCGGCTACCGCCCGGAGGAAATCGCCCAGTCCGATGCCCAGCTGGAAGGGGCCAAAGCGGCGCTCGCCAGTGCCGAACTGGCGCTGGCGGATGCCAATCTGACCGCCCCCAGCGATGGTATCATCATCAGCCGCGCCGTCGAGAATGGCAGCATGGTGCAGAGTGGAGCGACCGCCTTCAACCTCTCCCTAACCGCGCCGGTCTGGGTGCGCGCCTATGTGGAGGAGCCCTGGCTCGGCCACTTCCCGAGCGGCGCCAAGGTGACCCTCACCACCGACTCGCGGCCGGATCAGCCCTATCACGGAGTAGTGGGATTTGTCTCGCCCACCGCCGAGTTCACCCCGAAATCGGTGGAAACGCCGGACCTGCGCACCCACCTCGTCTACCGGCTGCGCATCGTGGTGCAGGATCCCGACCCGGCCCTGCGCCAGGGGATGCCGGTCACCGTCAGGCTGGCCCCATGAGCTGCGCCATCTCCCTCGAGGGGCTCACCAAACGCTTTGGCGAGCGGGTCGCCCTCAACGCCATCTCGGCCACCATTCCGGCTGGCGGCATCACCGGGCTGGTCGGCCCCGACGGCGCCGGCAAGAGCACTTTGCTACGCCTGCTGGCCGGTCTGCTGATCCCCGAAGCGGGCACCATCCGGGTGCTGGGGCTGGATCCGGTGAGCGAGGGGGATCTGCTGCGTCAGCGCCTCGGCTACATGCCCCAGCAGTTCGGCCTCTACGAAGATCTCAGCGTGCTGGAGAACCTCACCCTCTACGCTGACTTGCGCGGCGTACTGGAGCCCGAACGCACGCCCACCTTCGCGCGGCTGCTCGCCTTCACCGATCTTGCCCGCTTCACCGCGCGGCCAGCCGGCAAGCTCTCTGGCGGGATGAAGCAGAAACTCGGGCTGGCCTGCGCCCTGCTCGGCACCCCGGATGTGCTGCTGCTCGACGAACCGGGGGTCGGGGTCGATCCCATCTCCCGCCGCGCCCTCTGGCAGATGGTGCGCGAACTGGCCAAGGGGGGAATGACGGTGCTCTGGAGCACCGCCTATCTCGATGAGGCGGAGCTGTGCGACCACGTGCTGCTGATGGCGGATGGCGAGGTGCGCACCAGCGGCACGCCAGCCGATCTGATGGGGGCCATGGCCAGCCGCTGCTGGCTGCTGGAGGCGGGGCAACTGGATGGCCGCGAGCGACGCGCCCTGCTGCGCCGGGCACTGGCTCACCCGGCGGTGATGGATGGCGCGGTAGCGGGGGAGCGGGTGCGCCTGCTGCTGCACCCGGGCATGACGCCACCGCCGCTCTCGGAGCTGCATCTCGCCAACGGCGCTTTTCAACCGGCCCAGCCCCGGCTGGAGGATGCCTTTATCGACCTGCTCGGCGGCGGCCCCGGCGGTGAGTCGAGTCTGGCAGCCGGGATGCGGGAAGCCGAACTGCCGCAGGGGGTCTCCCCCGAGGCGGTGATCGAGGCGCGCCACCTCACCAAGCGCTTCGGCGATTTTGCCGCCACCGATGACGTCAGCTTTGCGGTGCGCCGCGGCGAGATCTTCGGCCTGCTCGGCCCCAACGGGGCGGGCAAGTCCACCACCTTCAAGATGGAGTGCGGCCTGCTGCGCCCGAGCGAGGGACAGGCGCTGGTGACCGGCATCGATCTGGCCCACAGCCCCTCGGCGGCGCGCCAGCGCCTCGGCTACATGGCACAGAAGTTCTCCCTCTACAAGCAGCTCACCGTGGCGCAGAACCTCTCCTTCTTCGCCGGTATCTACGGCCTGTTCGGCCGCCACCAGCAGACGCGGATCGACGCCATGGTGACTGCCTTTGCCCTCGCCCCCTGGCTCGATCAGAAGGCGGAATCCCTGCCCCTCGGCCTGCGCCAGCGCTTATCGCTCGCCTGCGCCCTGCTGCACGAGCCGCCGCTGCTGTTCCTCGACGAGCCCACCTCCGGGGTCGATCCGGTGACCCGGCGCGAGTTCTGGTCGCACATCAACGCGCTGGCCGACCACGGCGTCACCGTGCTGGTCACCACCCACTTTATGGATGAGGCGGAGTATTGCGACCGCATTGCCCTCATCTATCGCGGCAAGCTGCTGGCGCTCGGCACCCCGGACGATCTCAAGGGGCTGGCCGCCAAAGAGGAGGCGACCTCTTTGCCAACCGGTTCCTTGCCGACCTGTTCTTTGCCAACAATGGAAGAGGCCTTTATCACCCTGGTCGAGCGGGCCAGCGAGGAGGACGCATGAGCATCAACCGTCGGCGACTGCTGGCCCTCTGCCGCAAGGAGACGCTGCAAATCGTCCGCGATCCGAGCAGCATCCTCATCGCCTTCATCATGCCGGTGGTGCTGCTGGTGGTGATGGGCTACGCCATCAATCTGGATGTGGACCATCTGCGCCTCGGCATCTGGCGCTCCGACAGCGGCGCCCCGGCGGTGCGGCTGGAGCAGGCCCTGCGCGGCTCAACCGCGCTGGAGATCCACAGCGGCCCGAGCAAGGAGTCCCTGCTCGCCAGTCTGGCCCGTGGCGAGATCCGCGGCCTGCTGGTGATCGATGACGGCTTCTCCCGCGCGCTGGCCGGTCAGGGCAACGGCACGCCGCAGGCGCTGCTGCTGACCGACGGCTCCGAGCCCAACACCGCCAACTTCGTCACCAACTATGTGCAGGGGATCTGGCAGGGGTGGCTCGCAGGCGAGGGGGTCGTCATGCCGGTGTCGATAGAGAGCCGCGCCTGGTTCAACCCGGCGCTGGTGAGCCGCAACTTTCTGGTGCCGGGCTCCATTGCGGTGGTGATGACCATCATCGGCGCCCTGCTCACCTCGCTGGTGGTGGCGCGGGAGTGGGAGCGCGGCACCATGGAGGCGCTGCTCGCCACCCCGGTCACCAAGGGGGAGCTGCTGCTCTCCAAGTTGCTGCCCTACTACGGCCTTGGCATCATCGCCATGCTGCTCTGCCTGCTCTTCTCGGTGGCGGTGATGGCGGTGCCGTGGCGCGGCTCCCTGCTGCTGCTCTTTCTGGTCACCAGCGTCTTTCTCGGCAGTGCCCTCGGGCTCGGGCTGTTCCTCTCCACCGTGATGCGCAGCCAGTTCAACGCCGCGCAGGCGGCGCTGATCGCTGCGTTTCTGCCCGCGGTGATGCTGTCGGGCTTCGTGTTCGAGATCGCCAGCATGCCACCGCTGCTTCGGGCCATCACCCACCTCATTCCGGCCCGCTACTTCGCGAGCTCCTTGCAGACCCTCTATCAGGCGGGCAGCGTCTTCTCGATCCTGCTGGTCAACGGTTTCTGTCTGCTGCTGCTGGCCGGTTTCTGGCTGGCCCTGACCGCCCGCAAGACGCGGCGCACTCTGGAGTAACCCATGCTGATCCGACTCTGGTGGCTGATCCGAAAAGAGCTGCAGGCCCTGATGGGCAACACCCAGGGGCGCTTTCTGCTCATCATGCCGGTGCTGCTGCAGACCGCCCTCTTCCCGTTCGCCGCCACTCTGGAGGTGACCGGCAACACGCTGGCCATCTACAACCAGGATGGCGGTGCCCAGAGCCGCGAGCTGCTGGAGCGCCTCACCCATATGCCCGCCTTCACCACCATCATCCCGGTGCAAGGCGAGGCAGGCATGACCGAGGCCATCACCGGGCAACGGGCGCTGCTCGGGCTGATTATTCCGGGGGATTTCTCGCGCCGGCTGGCGCGGGGCGAACCGGCCAAGGTGCAGCTGATCATCGACGGCCGCCGCTCCAACGGCGGTCAGGTGGCGGCGGGCTACATCAGTCAGGTGATCGCCCGCTGGCAGAATGAAGAAGGGAACGCAGGCAAGGCGCCGCCGACCCTCGCGGTGCGCAACCTCTACAACCCCAATATCGAGTTCCACTGGCATATCCTGCCGGCCCTGGTGGCCATCATCACCACCACCGGCTGTCTGATTGTCACCGCCCTCTCGGTCGCGCGGGAGCGGGAAGAGGGCACCTTCGATCAGCTGCTGGTCTCCCCCCTCACCGCAGGCTGGATCATGGCGGGCAAGGCGGTGCCCGGCATCCTGGTGGCGGTGGGACAAGGGTGCATAGTCGCGCTGGCCGCCCGCTTCGTCTTTCACCTCCCCTTCGCGGGGAGCCTCAGTCTGCTGCTGGCGGGCATGGTCTGCTACGGGCTGGCACTGGCCGGGATCGGGCTCTTCATCTCGTCGTTCTGCTCGACCCAGCAGCAGGCCTTTCTCGGGGTCTTCTCCTTCACCGTCCCGGCGGTGATCCTCTCGGGCTACATCTCGCCGGTGGAGAACATGCCCCAGGAGTTCCAGTGGCTGGCGGCCATCGACCCCCTCACCCACTTCATCGTGCTGCTCAAGGGGGTCTTCCTCAAGGGGTTCGACTGGTCGGCCGCCTGGCCCCTGCTCTGGCCGCTGCTCGCCATCGCCGGCGTCACCCTGTCGCTGGCGCTCGCCATGTTCCGCCGCCATATTGCCTGACGCGCCACCTTGTTCAGCTGATGCCGGTCTCGCCCAGTGCGAGACCGGCCTTTTTCCGACATAAGTTTTCACTCCCCGGCAGTTGGTAAACCGGGCTTACCCTCCACCATCCCTCACCCCGAGCTAACGCAGAAATCATTAACTGGTATACCTATTTTTGTATAGTGCTGAATTTTCTCGAATTACCCCTGAGGAGATATATAAATAGACACTTGATTTGCATCAATCGTCTGCCCCTGCCGACTGGGTAGCCTAGCCTCAGAATGATGTTTTATTACTCCAAACTTGAGGCAACTATGAGCAAAGTCAGACTGGTCGTTGTGGGCAACGGCATGGTGGGGCACCGCTTCATCGAAGAGCTGATCGAGCGGGCCGATCCGGGCCGCTACGAGATCACCGTCTTCGGTGCAGAACCCCGTCCCGCCTACGATCGCGTCCATCTCTCCTCCTACTTCTCCCATCACACCAGCGAAGATCTCTCCCTCGTCAAACCCGGCTTCTACGACAAGCACGGCATTCGGTTGCTGCTCGGCGAAGCGGTGAAAAAAATCGACAGGACCAACCGCGAAGTGCACTCCAACAAGGGCACTGTGGTCGGGTACGACAAGCTGGTGCTGGCCACCGGCTCCTACCCCTGGGTGCCGCCCATTGCGGGCAGCCAGCACCACGAGTGCTTCGTCTATCGCACCATCGAGGATCTCAAAGCCATCCGCAGCGCGGCCAAGAGCGGCAAGAGCGGGGTGGTGATCGGGGGCGGCCTGCTTGGCCTAGAGGCGGCCGGCGCCCTCAAGGCGCTGGGTCTCGAGACCCATGTGGTGGAGTTTGCTCCGGTACTGATGGCCGAGCAGCTCGACGGTCAGGGCGGCCAGCTGCTGCGCCGCAAGATTGAATCCATGGGCGTGCAGGTACACACCAGCAAGAGCACCAGCGAGATCCTGATGCATGGCGGCGAGCAGGCGAAACACCGCCTCGCCTTCGCCGACGGCAGCCAGCTGGAAGTGGACGTGGTGGTCTTCTCCACCGGCATCCGCCCGCAAGACACCCTCGGTCGCTACGGCGATCTCGCCATCGCCGAGCGCGGCGGCATCGTCATCGACGATCACTGCCTCACCTCCGATTCCGACATCTATGCCATCGGCGAGTGCGCCGCCTGGCAGGGTCGCTTCTTCGGCCTGGTGGCACCGGGCTACAAGATGGCCCAGATCACCGTCGACCACCTGCAGGGCGGCGACAGCCGCTTCGAAGGGGCGGACATGAGCGCCAAGCTCAAGCTGCTCGGCGTCTCCGTCGGCTCCATCGGCGATGCCCACGGCCGCACCCCGGGCAGCCACAGCTATGTGTTCCAGGACGACCAGGCCGGCGTCTACAAGAAGATAGTGGTGAGCGAAGACAACAGCCGATTGCTCGGCGCCGTGCTGGTGGGTGACGTGGAGGATTACGGCAACCTGCTGCAGATGATGCTCAACGCCCTGCCCCTGCCGAGCCACCCGGACACCCTGATCCTGCCCGCCTACGCCGGTGCCAAGCCGACCCTGGGGGTGGATGCCCTGCCGGAAAGCGCCCAGATCTGCTCCTGCTTCGACGTCTCCAAGGGCGACATCGCCAAGGCGGTGGCCGAGGGCCACACCACCCTGGCAGCCATCAAGCAGCAGACCAAGGCCGGTACCGGCTGCGGCGGCTGCGTGCCGCTCATCAGTCAGGTGCTCAACGCCGAACTGGTGAAACAGGGCATCGAGGTCAACAACCACCTCTGCGCCCACTTCCCCCACTCCCGTCAGGAGCTGTTCCACCTGGTCAAGGTGGAGGGGATCAAGAGCTTCGACGAGCTGCTGGCCAAACATGGCCAGGGCCATGGCTGCGAGGTGTGCAAACCGACGGTCGGCTCCATCCTCGCCTCCTGCTGGAACGACTACGTGTTGAGCCCGCTTAACACACCTCTGCAGGACACCAACGACATCTTCCTCGGCAACATGCAAAAGGACGGGACCTACTCCGTCATCCCGCGCATGGCCGGTGGCGAGGTGACCCCGGAAGGGCTGCTGGCGGTGGCCGAAGTGGCCCGCGACTACAAGCTCTACACCAAGATCACCGGCGCCCAGCGCATCGGCCTGTTCGGGGCCCAGAAGGATGATCTGCCCGCCATCTGGCGCAAGCTGCTGGCAGCGGGCTTCGAGACCGGTCAGGCCTACGCCAAGGCGCTGCGCATGGCCAAGACCTGCGTCGGCAGCACCTGGTGCCGCTTCGGCGTGCAGGACAGCGTCGGCCTCGGGGTCTTCCTCGAGAACCGCTACAAGGGCATTCGTACCCCCCACAAGATGAAGTTCGGCGTCTCCGGCTGCACCCGTGAATGTGCGGAAGCACAGGGCAAGGATGTCGGCATCATCGCCACCGACGCGGGCTGGAACCTCTATGTAGGCGGCAACGGCGGCATGAAACCGCGCCACGCCGATCTGCTGGCGTCTGACCTCGACCGCGAGACCCTGATCAAGCTGATCGACCGCTTTATGATGTTTTACGTCACCAGCGCCGACAAACTGCAGCGCACCTCGGTCTGGCTCGGCAACCTGGAAGGGGGCGTCGACTATCTGCGCGAGGTGATCGTCGATGACAAGCTGGGGCTGGCCGAGACGCTAGAGCGCGATATCCAGACCCTCATCGACAGCTACGAGTGCGAATGGTCGCGCACCCTCAACGAAGAGGAAGCGCTCAAGCGTTTCAGCCACTTCATCAACAGCGACAAGCGCGATCCGGACGTCCAGTTCGTCGCCGAGCGCGACCAGCACAGACCCGCCACTCCGGCCGAGCGCATCCCCGTCTACCAGATCGAGGTGGAAACCAAATGATGAAACTTGCCTGCCAACTCAACGACATCCTGCCGGGAACCGGTGTCTGCGCACTCATTGAGGGTCGCCAGATTGCCCTGTTCCGCCCGAGCGCGGCCGCCGAGGTGTTCGCCATCGACAACCGGGATCCCTTCTTCGCCGCCAACGTGCTGTCGCGGGGCCTGATCTGCGAACACGACGGCGATCTCTGGGTCGCCAGCCCGCTCAAGAAGCAGCGCTTTCGCCTGAGCGATGGCCACTGTTTCGACAACCCCGCCATGTCGGTGCAGAGCTATCCCGTTGAAGTACGCGACCAGCAGGTCTGGGTCGCCGTCTGATGTCGACAACCCCCAGATCTATGTCGGTACGGGGATACCCCGTTGAAGTGCGCGACCAGCAGGTCTGGGTCGCCGTCTAACACCAGACCCCACCCCGGCCCTCCCCTTCACAGGGGAGGGAGCAAAAAGCCCCTCCCCCTTGACAAGGGGGAGGCAGGGAGGGGGTTAAAAAACAGTCAGGGCTGCCCGCGGGCGGCCCTCTTGAAGGAAACAAAGATGTATACCGAAACCATCAACAAGTGCGCCACCAACGCGGCCCGCATCAACCGCTTCGAGCGCAGCGACAAGCTCGGCTTCTGGCTCAGCTCCGCCATGGCGGGGGCCTATGTGGGCCTCGGCATCATCCTCATCTTCACCCTCGGCAATCTGGTGGATCCCGCCATCCGGCCGCTGGTGATGGGGGCCACCTTCGGCATCGCCCTGACGCTGGTGATCATCGCCGGCTCCGAGCTGTTCACCGGCCACACCATGTTCCTCACCTTCGGGGTGAAGACGGGCAAGATCACCATGGCCGACCTGCTGCGCATCCTGCCGCAGACCTGGGTGGGCAACCTGATTGGCTCCATCGTGGTGGCGCTCATCTACTCCTACGGCGGCAGCCTGCTGCCGGATGCGGGCAGTCTGGCGCACAAGGTGGCTCTGGCCAAAACCCAGGCCCCGGCGCTGACCCTGTTTATGAAGGGGATCCTCTGCAACTGGCTGGTCTGCCTCGCCATCTGGATGGCGCTGCGCACCGAGGGTGCCGCCAAGTTCATCGCCATCTGGTGGTGCCTGCTCGCCTTCATCGCCTCCGGCTACGAGCACTCGGTCGCCAACATGACCCTGTTTGCCCTCTCCTGGTTCGGTGCCCACTCCGAGGCCTACACCCTGGGCGGCATCGGCCACAACCTGCTGTGGGTAACCCTGGGCAACACCGTCTCCGGCGCCCTCTTCATGGGCCTCGGCTACTGGTATGCCACCCCCAAGGCCGAGCGCCCGGTCGCGCTGAGCGAGACCACCACCACTGCCAGCCAGACCCAAACCGCCTGATCAGGAGGCCCCATGGACTACTTGCCCATCTTTTGCCGACTCGACAACAAACCCGTGCTGCTGGTCGGCGGCGGCGAGGTAGCAGAGCGCAAGGCGCGCCTGCTGCTGGATGCCGGAGCCCAGCTCACCGTGGTCGCGCCCGATCTCGACCCCGAGCTGGCGGAACTGGCTGCCAACGGGACCATCGAGTGGCTGGCCGGTGAATTTGCGCCGCAGCAACTGGCGGGCAAGTGGCTGGTGGTAGCCGCTACAGATCGGCGCGAGGTGAATGCGCTGGTCTACCAGAGCGCCAATCAGGCGCGGATCTTTGCCAACGTGGTGGATGACCCGAAACGCTCCAGCTTCATCATGCCGTCGATCATCGACCGCTCGCCGCTGATGGTGGCCATCTCCTCCGGCGGCAAGGCCCCGGTGCTGGCCCGACTGCTGCGGGAGAAACTCGAAGCCCTGCTGCCCCAGCATCTGGGTGCCGTCGCGGCCTTCGCCGGCAGCCTGCGGGAGCGGGTCAAGACGCGCTTCGCCAGCATGGGCGAGCGGCGCCGCTTCTGGGAACGGCTGCTCGGGGCGGATCGGCTCGGTCAGGCGCTGGCTCGGGGGGATAGCGCCTCTGCCCACCAGCTGGCCGACAATCTGTTTGCCGACGAAAGCCAGAGCGCTGGCGAGGTGGTGCTGGTCGGTGCCGGCCCTGGCGATCCGGGTCTGCTCACCCTGCACGCCCTGCGCCAGATGCAGCAGGCGGACGTGGTGGTCTATGACCGGCTGGTCTCCGACGAGGTGATGGAGCTGGTGCGCCGCGACGCCAAACGCATCTTCGTCGGCAAGCAGGCGGGCAACCACTGCGTGCCGCAGGAGGGGATCAACCAGCTGTTGCTGGAGGAGGCGAAGAAGGGACAGCGGGTGGTGCGGCTGAAGGGGGGCGACCCCTTTATCTTCGGCCGTGGCGGCGAGGAGCTGGAGACACTGGTCGGCACTGGCATCGGCTTTCAGGTGGTGCCGGGGATCACGGCGGCCAGCGGCTGCGCCGCCTACGCCGGCATTCCGCTGACCCACCGCGACCACGCCCAGAGCGTGCGCTTCGTCACCGCCCACGGCAAGGGGGGTGCCCGGGATCTCGACTGGCCGCTGCTGGCCAAAGATCGGCAAACGCTGGTCTTCTACATGGGGCTCTCATCCTGCACCACCATCCGTGAACAGCTGCTGGCCCACGGCAAGGCAGGCGACACCCCGGTGGCGCTGATCGAGCGCGGCACCCAGCCCTGCCAGCGGGTCATTCGCGGCACCCTTGATGAGCTGCCCGAGCTGGCGGTAGGGGTCGAGAGTCCGGCGCTGATCATGGTGGGCTCGGTGGTGACCCTGGCCGACCAGCTTGCCTGGTTCGGGCAAGGAGGCGCCACAGACGTGGCCCTGGCCTCGGCCTGATCGCTGCATCCATTCCAACGCCACCCTCGGGTGGCGTTTCTTTTTCTGCATTTACTGTCATAACCTCTTGTTTTGAGTCTGGTATCCTATGGGGTGTGTCAGCCGGACCACCGAATTCAGGAATTCTGCTTCATGTCCCTCCCCCCCAAGAACAGCGCCAAACAGCGTGAACACGACAGAGCCCGCATCCTCACGCTGCTGCTGGCCGATGACGCCCTCACCGAGAGCCTGCTCGACCCGCAAGGGGAGCAGGACGCAGAGCTTCGGGACCAGACCAGCGAGCTGACCCGGCTGGTCAACAGCCTGCCCGCCGCCGATATCGCCGATGCGCTGGAATCCCTGCCGCCGGACGAGCGCCATGTGCTGTGGCAGCAGGTGGATGCAGACAAGCACGGCCAGATCCTGGTGGAGGCGTCGGAGACGGTGTGGGACAGCCTCATCAGCGGCATGAGCGACAAAGAACTCCTGCACGCCCTGAGCACCCTCGACATCGACGACCAGATCTACCTGGGTCAGTACCTGCCCCGCAACCTGATGGGACGGCTGCTCACCTCCATGGCGCCGATGGACAGGGACAAGGTGCGGGAGGTGATCCGCTACGGCAAGCACACGGTCGGCGCCATGATGGACTTCGAGCTCATCACGGTGCGGCCCGACGTGACCCTGGCCACCGTCCAGCGCTATCTGCGCCTACGCGGCCAGATCCCCGAGAACACCGACAAGCTGTTCGTCACCGATCGGCGCAACCGGCTGCAGGGGGAGCTACCCCTCACCGCCGTGCTGCTGCACAAGCCCGAAACCCTGGTGAGCGACGCGATGGAGAAGGATCCGGTCACCTTCGATCCGGAAGACAACGACGAGGCCGCCGCCCGCACCTTCGAGCGGGACGACCTGGTCTCCGCCGCCGTGGTGGATGCCAGGGGCAAGCTGATGGGACGGCTCACCGTCGCCGAGGTGGTGGACCTGGTCTATGAGGAGAGCGACACCGACCTGCGCCGCATGGGGGGGATAAGCGAGGAAGAAGACGTGTTCGCCCCCGTCTCCAAGGCGGTCAAGACCCGCTGGGCCTGGCTCGCCATCAATCTCTGCACCGCCTTCGTGGCATCGCGGGTGATCGGCCTGTTCGAGCACACCATCTCCCAGCTGGTGGCGCTGGCGGCCCTGATGCCTATCGTCGCCGGGATCGGCGGCAACACCGGCAACCAGACCATCACCATGATAGTGCGGGCGTTGGCGCTGCAGCACATCCAGACAGGCAACGTCTCCTTCCTGCTGTGGCGCGAGCTGGGGGTGGCCCTGATCAACGGCCTGGTGTGGGGGGGCATCATGGGCATCGCCACCTTCCTGCTCTATCAGGATGCGGCGCTGGGGGGCGTGATGACGCTCGCCATGATCCTCAACCTGCTGGTGGCGGCCCTGATGGGGGTCATCATCCCCATGACCATGAGCCGGCTGGGGCGCGACCCGGCGGTGGGGGCCAGCGTGATGATCACCGCCATCACCGACACCGGCGGCTTCTTCATCTTCCTGGGGCTGGCGACCCTGTTCCTGCTCTAGGGCCCGAGGCTGACCGTCTGCGGCGCCTGCCATGGCGCGGGGCCGCTTTCGCGCAAAACCGGCATTTCCCGCCACTAGGCAAGGAATAGTCGTTGAAATGCCAACCCCACTCCTTATACTGGATCCACCTGTTTCCAGCGGTGGATCTGACACAATGGAATACAACACTTCAGAACTGTGCGACATCTATCAGGACATGGTGGATGTACTCGAACCCATGCTCTGCTCCTTCGGCGGCCGCGCCTCTTTCGGCGGCGTCATCACCACGGTCAAGTGCTTCGAATCAAACGGCCTGATCCGTGAACTGGTCAAGGAGAACGGCGTTGGTCGCGTGCTGTTGATCGACGGCGGTGGCTCCATGCGGCGTGCCCTGATCGACAGCGAGATCGCCACCACGGCGGCGGAAAATGAGTGGGAAGGGATCGTCTGCTACGGTTGCGTCCGTGAGGTCGATATCCTGGAAGATCTCGACATCGGCATTCAGGCCCTGGCGGCCATTCCGGTGGGCGCCGACAGCAAGGATATCGGGGAAACCGATCTGCCGGTCAACTTCGGCGGCGTCACTTTCCTGCCGGATGACCACCTCTATGCCGATACCACAGGGGTGATCCTCTCCCCCGATGCCCTCGACATCGAGTAAACAGCGCTGAGTGAAAATGGGAGCCCTGGCTCCCATTTTTTATGGCCGTCATTTGGCTACAAGCTGCTGAAAAAAGACAAAAAAAGAGGGCCAGTAAACAACTGGCCCCTTAACTGGAAGCAATGTGAGCAATGTCGTGCCTTCACAAGAAGTCCATCACGTTGGAACGAATGAAGTCTTTCCCGGAAAACAAGGTAACAATAATCATTCTCATTTAACTGTGCAAGCCTTATTTGTAAAAAGTGCAAAAAAATGACCACCGCTCGGGTGGTCATTGTCGTCAGGCTTGCCGTGTGGCCGTTTGCAGACCGGCGAGGCCCGCCTCCCCCACCAGCTTGCGGCTGAGATAGCGCAGCAGCACACCGTAAAGCGGCACAAACAACCCCAGACTTATCAGCAGCTTGAATACGTAATCTACGGTCGCGATCTCGACCCAGTGCTCGGCCATAAAGGGATCTGTGCTGCGCCAGAAGGCGATGCTGAAGAAGGCGATGGTATCCACCAGATTGCCGAACAGGGTGGAGGCCGCCGGAGCCACCCACCAGGCTTTCAGCAGGCGCAGGCGGTTGAACACCACCACGTCCATGAACTGGCCCACCAGATAGGCCATAAAGCTGGCTAACGCGATCCGGGCAACAAAGAGATTGAACTCTGCCAGATTGCCCACCCCCTGGAAGCTCCCTTCGAAGAAGAGCACCGAGAGCACGTAGGACACGGTCAATGCCGGCAGCATCACGGTCTGGATGATCTTGCGCGCCAGGCCTGCGCCGAAGATCCGCACCGTCAGATCGGTGGCCAGGAAAATGAACGGGAAGCTGAATGCACCCCAGGTGGTGTGGAAGCCAAAGATGGTGATCGGCAGCTGCACCAGGTAGTTGCTGCTGGCAATGATCAGGATGTGGAACAACGAGAGACGCATCAGTGCCGTCTGGTACTGAGCCGGAGTCAGGTTCATATTGTGACCTTTTTGGTTAATGGGGTTAGGGAACCCATATCACCACCATGGCGATAATCAAGGGGCGAGATTATACGCCCCCAAATTGATAGTTCAATCTTTATGCGGTTATCTCAAGGGATTGACTCGCATCGCACGCCAAGCTCACTCCCAGGACTGCCGAGCCAGCCAGAGCAGCGCCTCCGCGTCGTCCGGCTGCTCCGCCGCCAGCCAGCAGCCGCTGTAATGTTCGTACTCGAGCCGAAAGCGGCTGCCTTCAAACTCCAGCAGCCAGCTGTGGCGATCCGCCCCCCACTCCCGCTCGAGTGCCGCCAGCTCCCACTCCTGCAACAGGGCCTCTGCCAGAGTCGGGAAGCTGTCCCAGTCAAGGCCCGGGCAGGTCAGCATCACCACCCCGGCTTCCCTGTCTGTCTGCGTGATACGCCAGTTCATCTGCGGCTCCTCAACTGCTGCACGAGAGCTCGCCCCCGCAATACCAGCCCGGATGCGGGGTGGCGAGATCCTCGTATTCGGGTTGGTCATCATAGGGGTGCTGCAGGGCCGCAAACAGCCGCTCGAACGGCGCCATGTCGCCCCGTTCAGCCGCCTCTATCACCTGCTGGGCCAGGGCGTTGCGCAGCACATACTTGGGATTGACCGCGTCCATCTGCCCCTTGCGCACACCATCCACGCTCCCTTCCCGGGCGAGGCGTGCCCGATAGGCCTCAAGCCACCCCTGCCAGACGGCAGGATCGGGCAACAGGGCCAGCAGGCTGGCGGGCCACGCTCCCTCTCGCGTCACCTCACCGAGACGTCGCAGGAAGAGGTGGTAATCCACCTTGTGCGCCGCCAGCAGCCGGAACAACTCGCGGAACAGCGCCGGATCCTCCTCTTCCCACACCGCCAGCCCCAGCTTGGCGCGCATCAGCTCGGAGTAGTGCAACATCAGCTGGTGCTCGTACTGGGCCAGGGCCGACGCGAGCGCGTCGCCATCCACATGGCCGGCTAGCGCTTGGGCCAGCTTCTGCAGGTTCCAGTATCCGACCGCAGGCTGCTGATCCAGCGCATAGCGACCGTCCGGATCCGAGTGGTTGCAGACGAAGTCCGGCACATAGGCGTCGATAAAACCGTAGGGGCCGTAATCCAGGGTCAGCCCGAGCAGGGACATGTTGTCGGTGTTCATCACCCCGTGACAGAACCCCGCCGCCTGCCACTTGGCGATGAGCCGCGCGGTGCGGCGCACTACTTCGGCAAACAGCTCGGCGCCATCGGCCAGCTCGGGGAAGTGGTAACGCCGCGCATAGTCGATGAGGGCGGGGATCTTCTCCCCCTGCCCGCTCCATGCGAAATACTCGAAATGACCGAAGCGCAGATGGCTCGGCGCGGTGCGCAGCACGGTCGCCCCGCTCTCCACCTGCTCCCGGTAGACAGGCTCGTCACTGCCCAGCAGCACCAGAGCCCGGGTGGTGGGAATGCCAAGGGCATGCAGCGCCTCGGAAGCCAGGTACTCGCGAATACTGGATCGCAGCACGGCCCGGCCGTCGCCGAAGCGGGAGAATGGCGTCTTGCCCGCCCCTTTCAGGTGCAGGTCCCAGCGGCTGCCATCCGGCGCCAGCTGCTCCCCCAGCAGCAGGGCGCGGCCATCCCCGAGGCGCGGGCTGTAGCCACCGAACTGGTGGCCCGCATAGACCTGGGCCACCGGCTGCATGCCCGGCAGGGGCTGCCCCTGGCCGCAACAGGCGAGCCACTGCGCCTCGCTCACCTTCCCGAGCCCCAGCTCCCCAAGCAGCGCACGGTTCAGATGCAGCAATCTGGGGCCATGCAGCGGCTGCGGGGCAACGGGCTCGCAAGCCCAGGGGAGTTCGGTGGCAAAAGTGTTGATCAACTTCATGGTGATGAGGGTTGTCCCTGCGTATGCTCGTGTCACTCTTTATACCGCCGTCGGCTCGTCGAGGCTAACAGGCGATCACGATTATTCATTTCAAGGAGAAGACGATGCCAAAGTGGGTCTATACCCTGCCCCTGCTGGCGCTTGCCTGGGGCCATCAGGCCAAGGCGGCCGACATAGACGCAGGCAAGGCCAAATCCGTGCTCTGTGCCGCCTGTCATGGCGCGGATGGCAAGGCGAGCGTCCCGATCTACCCCCACCTCGCGGGCCAGAACCAGGCCTATCTGCTCAAGCAGATGAAGGCGTTCAAGGGGGGGTCCCGTACCGAGCCGCTGATGGTTCCCTTCATGGCGATGCTGACCGAGGCGGACATGGAGAATCTGGCGGCCTATTACGCCAGCCTCAAATAATGCATGGCGCCGACCAACGGGCGCCTTTCCACTGTTTGTTGTGCCAGCCTACCGACGGCAATAGTCGATGATCAGGTCCATAAAGGCCTCACCGAAGCGCTCCAGCTTGCGGTGACCGACACCGTTGACCGCCAGCATTTCCTCCTCGGTCATCGGCATGAGCTGTGCCATCTCCACCAGGGTGGCGTCGTTGAACACCACATAGGGCGGCACCTCTTCATCCTCGGCGATCTGCTTGCGCAGGGCGCGCAGCTCCTTGAACAGCCGCTTGTCGTAGTTGGCGTTGTCGAGCAGGCCGTTGCGCTTCTCCTTGCGGCTGGAGATGGGCTGCAGGCGGGGTACCGCCAGTTCCAGCTTCATCTCGCCGCGCAGCACGGGGCGGGCCGCTTCGGTCAGCTGCAACACCAGATTGCGGGTGATGTTCTGGGTCAGCAACCCCTTGTGGATCAGCTGGCGGATGACGCTCATCCAGTATTCGTGGCTCTGATCCTTGCCGATGCCGTAGGTCGAGAGCTTGTCGTGACCGTGATCCTTGATGCGCTGGTTCAGCGATCCGCGCAGCACCTCCACCACATAACCCACCCCGAAATTCTGACCCACCCGCCAGACACAGGAGAGCGCCTTCTGGGCGTCTTCGGTGCCGTCATAGCTCTTGGGCGGATCGAGGCAGATGTCGCAGTTGCCGCACGGCTTGTCGTTGTACTCGCCGAAGTAGTTGAGCAGCACCTGACGGCGGCAGGTCTGCGCCTCGGCGAAGGCCGCCATCACGTTGAGCTTGTACTGCTCCACCTGCAGCTGCTGGGGGTTTTCGATGTTGTCGAGCAGCCGGCGCACCCGCCCGATGTCGGCGGGATCGTAGAGCAGCAGCGCCTCGGCCGGAGTGCCGTCACGCCCGGCGCGGCCGGTTTCCTGATAGTAGGATTCGATGTTCTTCGGGATGTCGTAGTGCACCACGAAGCGCACGTTGGGCTTGTCGATGCCCATGCCGAACGCCACCGTCGCCACCACGATCTCGATGTCATCCTTGAGGAAGGCCTCCTGGGTCTGCTGACGCAGCTCCAGCGGCAGACCGGCATGATAGGGTGCCGCCTTGCAGCCGTGACGGGATAGCCGCTCGGCCACCTCCTCCACCCGATTGCGGCTGGAGCAGTAGACGATGCCGCAGTTGCCCTTCTGGCTCTGCACGTAGCGCAGCAGCTGCTCGGCCGCCTTGAACTTTTCCACCAGGCTGTAGCGGATATTGGGCCGATCGAAGCTGGCGGTGTGGATGAAGGGATCGTTCAGTTCCAGCCGGTGCAGCATGTCGCTGCGGGTCGCCTCGTCGGCGGTGGCGGTGAGCGCCACCACGGGCACCTGGGGGAACCACTGCTTGAGCCGTCCCAGCGCCGCATATTCCGGCCGAAAATCGTGCCCCCACTGGGAGACGCAGTGCGCCTCGTCGATGGCGAACAGGCCGAGGGGCAGCTCCGCCAACCGGTCCATGAACTCGTGCTGCAGCAAACGCTCGGGGGACACATAAACCAGCTTGATCTCGCCTCGGCGCATGGCGGCAAAGTTCTGGATCATCTCCTCCCGGCTCAGGGCCGAGTTGATGTAGACCGCCGCCACGCCGTTGGCACGCAGGGTGTCGACCTGATCCTTCATCAGCGAGATGAGGGGGGAGACCACCACCCCGAGCCCAGGTCGCAGCAGCGCCGGGATCTGGTAGCAAAGCGACTTGCCGCCGCCGGTGGGTTTGAGCACCAGGGCATCGCGCCCTGCCACTATCTGCTCGATGATCTCGAGCTGGCCCGGCCGAAACTGCTGATAGCCAAACACCGCCTGCAACAAGGCAAGGGGATTCTCTGGCTGAGGGTCAGGCAGGGTTTCGGCAATGACGGTCATGGGCTCTCCTTTGGGGTCGCCATTCTAAAGCAGCCGCCGCCCACAATAAACCTGCCATTGCGAGTGTTAAGGAAGTGTTGCAGACTGGCTGGAGTTTTTACTCGGCTTTGATGACAGGGCGGACTGAAGGAATGAAACAGATGCTCAAGAAGATGGCGCTCAGTGGCATAGCCAACCTGTTCGCCGAAAAGATGCCCTTCAACAAGCTGATCGGCATGCAAGTCACCCACTACGACTTCGATAAAGTGGAGCTGCGCATCAAGATGGAGGAGAAGCTCATCGGCAACCCTTTCCACAACATACTGCACGGCGGCGTCACCGCCAGCCTGCTCGACGTGGCGGGCGGCATGATAGTCGCAGCCTCCTGCATCGACGAGCTGGAGGACTTCTCCCCCAGCTATCTCAAGGAGCGCTTCTCGCGGCTTGGCACCATCGATCTGCGGGTGGACTATCTTCGTCCCGGTCGCGGCAACGAGTTCATCGCCACCGCCCACATCATCCGGGCAGGCAGCAAGGTAGCGGTCGCCCGCATGGAGCTGCACAACGAAGAGGGCACCCACATCGCCTTCGGCACGGGCACCTACCTCGTCGGCTAATGGTTTTTATTGCATAAAAAGTGCGCTTCTAAGCTGATTTTAATCATTAGAATTCTTACCCCCTCCTCCGCTCAGGGTCCATACTGAAAGTCGGGATTCTGTGCAGAGGGAGGATTGCAGACGATGAGCGCGATACTGGCTACCCAACCATCCAGAGCCTTGCTGACACGACTTGAGGCCATGCGCGAAGAAGTGCAGACCCCAGAGTGCCGTCACTGGTTGGAACAGGAGCTGGAGGGGTATTCTCTCTGTTCACCCCTGCCTTGGTATCGCATCATTGCCTGTCGGCAACGCGGTCACTTCCTGAATCTGAAGACGGGGAAATATCTGACTTGCCATATCGGCAGCCAAACGCTAAGCCAACGCGACCTGGCCCAAGTTCAGTTCATCTATGCCCGTGAACCCGCCGCCCACTATTTACTGCGTCACGATTCCCATATCGAGCCCTGGCCGGAATCACTGCTGGAAGCGTATCGAGAGCAGCTGATCCCTGGTCATCTCTGCCTGCAAGCCTGGCATGAGCCCGTGTCTTCGCTGCGTTCACAACTGATGGAGGGAATAGCACATTTCATTAGTGAGTACCCCAAGCATGCGGCCCTGCAAACCCAACACGGTTTCAAGGCATTGCGGCATCAACACTGGCATATCTGAATGAGCGCCTGGGGCGCAAGGAGGGCACCATCGACAAGACCCATAACGAGATTGTCACAATCTAGAGTGCCGGAGTCAGGATCAGACTCCACCAGTGGGGCCACCGAGCGGTGGCCCTTTTAGTTGGGCAAATGAGGGAGATCGGAGCAGGAGCAGCAATCGACAATGGAAATGTCAGCTTTGCTTCAACAGACCAAATGCGAAAAGGCCGCTCATTGAGCGGCCTTTTCAAATGTGGTCGGTGTGAGAGGATTCGAACCTCCGACCCCTTCGTCCCGAACGAAGTGCGCTACCAAGCTGCGCTACACACCGATGTCTGCGGGGCGAGAATTTACCGAAAGCCCCGACCCGACACAAGCCTTTTTTTGCATTCACTCTAAAAAAATGGCTTTACGCTCAATAATTCAGCGAGTCGCAGCAAAAATCGCCCACAAGGTATCTTTCCGCCTGCCTTCAGTCCTGTCGAGGCAACCTGAACTCGGTCGGCCCCAGCAAACGCCGGCTCCAATCCGCCACCACACCATGTTCAAGCCAATGGGCCGCATGCTGGCGCCAGTTGGGAGAGAGCGCCGGGCTCTCCAGCAGCAGTTGCAGATCGTCCTCATTGCGGGCCTGGTTGAACAGGATGTCGGCGGTGCGCTTCACCGTCAGCTCAGGGTAGGGTCTGTCCACCAGTGTCAGCTCCCCCTGCGGCTCCACCCTTCCCTCTTCCAGCACCCGCAGCAGCCAGCCACAGCGGCCACTCAGCTGCATCACCTGGGAGAGCTGGCCATAGCCAAAGCGCTGGTTGAGCTTGAAACAGGGGGATCTGGGCTGGCTTATCTGGATCAGCGCCTCTCCAAGTCGATAGACATCGCCGATGCAGGCCTGCGCCTCCGTCAGCCCCGAACCAGAGAGATTCTCGCCAAAGGCGGCAGGCTGCCAGGGTGTGCGTGGTACAGGCAGTCCCAGCGCGGTTTGCCAGGTTTTCCACCAGGCGTAGTGCTCCGCAGGGTAATGGTGCAGGGCTCGATCCGGGCCGCCATGATGGCGTCTGTCACTCTGCTCATCTCCGCGAAGGCCGAGGAAATCGCACCACAGAGGGGCGTCGGCAGGCTGCTTGTGGATGGCACTGATGAGGCCGGGGGCCTGCTCTGGGTTCAGTTCGGCGCTCTGGCCTATGAAGAGGGAGATCCGCATTCCATTCTCCTAACGGATGGGGGAATGCGGATCTTATCACGGGGCAGGTCAGGCAACTGCCTGCATCTGGGTGGTCATGGCGATCTCGGCGCGGCGGCGTTTCTCCGCCCGTGCCATCAGATACCAGCTACCGAAGGTGAACAGGGATACCGACAGCAGGATCAGACTCGCGATGGCGTTGATCTCGGGCTTCACGCCGAGGCGCACCGCCGAGAACACTTCCATCGGCAAGGTGGTCGAACCCGGGCCGGAGACGAAGCTCGCCAGCACCAGATCATCCAGCGACAGGGCAAACGACATCATGCCACCCGCCGCCAGCGACGGGGCGATCATCGGGATGGTGATCAGGAAGAACACCTTCCAGGGCTTGGCACCCAGGTCCATGGCCGCCTCCTCGATGGAGAGATCCAGCTCCCGCAGCCGCGCCGACACCACGATCGCCACATAGGCGGTACAGAAGGTGGTATGTGCTATCCAGATGGTCAGCATGCCCCGCTCCGCGGGCCAACCCACCAGCTGGGCCATGGCCACGAACAGCAGCAGCAGGGAGAGACCGGTGATCACCTCGGGCATCACCAGCGGCGCCGTCACCATGCCGCCGAACAGGGTCCGGCCACGGAAGTGAGGGATCCGGGTCAGCACGAAGGCCGCCACCGTCCCCAGCGCCACCGCCGCGATGGCGGTGTAGAAGGCGATCTCCAGGGAGCGGAACACGGACCCGATCAACTGTTTGTTGTCGAGCAGGCCGAAGTACCACTTGAGCGACCACCCCCCCCACACCGTCACCAGCTTGGAGGCGTTGAAGGAGTAGATGACCATGATGATCATGGGCAGGTAGATGAACAGCAGACCCAGCCACAGCATCAGCTTGGCAAAACCGAAACGTCTCATGCCTTGCCCTCCAGCTCTTTGGCCTGGTTGCGGTTGAACAGGATGATGGGAATGATCAGCACCGCCAGCATCACCACCGCCAAGGCGGAGGCTACCGGCCAGTCACGGTTGTTGAAGAACTCCTGCCACAACACCTTGCCGATCATCAGGGTCTCCGGGCCACCCAGCATCTCGGGGATGACGAACTCGCCCACCACCGGGATGAACACCAGCATGCAACCGGCGATGATGCCGTTCTTGGAGAGTGGCACCGTGATCTGCCAGAACCGGGTCAGGTTGCGGGCACCCAGATCGGAGGCCGCCTCCAGCAGGCTCTGGTCGTGCTTGACCAGGTTGGCGTAGAGCGGCAGCACCATGAACGGCAGGTAGGAGTAAACGATGCCGATATAGACCGCCAGGTTGGTATTGAGGATCTGCAGCGGTTCGTCGATCACCCCGATGCCCAGCAGGACGCTGTTGAGCAGGCCGTTGTTGCTGAGGATCCCCATCCAGGCGTAGACCCGGATCAGGATCGCCGTCCAGGTCGGCATCATGATGAGCAGCAGCAGAACGGTCTGAGTCTCCTTGTTGGCCCGCGAAATGGCGTAAGCCATGGGATAACCGATCAACAGGCAGAGCAGGGTGCTGACCAGGGCTATCTTGAGGGACCCCAGATAAGCCGCGATGTAGAGCTCATCCTCCTGCAGCAGCAGGTAGTTGCCCAGGTTGAGCAGTATGGTGAGCTGATTGTCTGCCCAGCTCACCACGTCCGTGTAGGGCGGGATGGCCACGTCCGCTTCGGCGAAGCTGATCTTCACGACGATGATGAAGGGCAGCAGGAAGAAGAGGAACAGCCAGAAGAAGGGGATGCCGATGACCAGCTGCCGCCCTCCCACCTGTTTGAGTCGTCTCAATGCCTTCATGATTGCAGCACCACGCCGCTGTCATCTTCCCAGTAGAGGAACACCTGGTCATCCCAGGTCGGCCGTTTGCCGTGGCGTTCGGCATTGGCGATGAAAGCCTGAACGATTTTGCCCGAGGGCAACTGGATGTGATACACGGAATGGCCGCCCAGATAGGCGATGTCATAAACCTCGCCCTTGGTCCAGTTGAAGTCCGGATGCTCGATCTCTTCCGGCTTTTGCAGGCTCATCAGCAGTTTTTCCGGACGCAGGGCATAGGTGACCTTCTTGTTCTCCGCCCGTGAGCTGATGCCGTGACCCACATAGATGGGCTGCTCCAGATCCGCACAGGCGATGATGGCGTGGTCCTGTTCATCCTCCACCAGCAGGCCGTCAAACAGGTTGACGTTGCCGATGAACTCGCACACCAGCCGACTGGCCGGGGTCTCGTAGATGTCCATCGGGCTGCCGATCTGCTCGATGCAACCGAGGTGCATGATGGCGATCCGCTCGGCCATGGTCATGGCTTCTTCCTGATCGTGGGTCACCATGACGCAGGTCACGCCCACCCGCTCGATGATCTCGACCAGCTCGAGCTGCATGGTGGAGCGCAGCTTCTTGTCCAGCGCCCCCATGGGCTCATCCAGCAGCAGCAGCTTGGGACGCTTGGCCAGGGAACGAGCCAGGGCCACCCGCTGACGCTGACCACCGGAGAGCTGGTGCGGCTTGCGGCGGGCGTACTGGGTCATCTGCACCAGCTTGAGCATCTCTTCCACCCGGGCATCGATCTCCGCCTTGGGCAGGCCATCCTGCTTGAGGCCGAAGGCGATGTTCTGGGCCACCGTCATGTGGGGGAACAGGGCATAGGACTGGAACATCATGTTGATGGGGCGTTCATAGGGCGGCATGTCGGTAATGTCGACGCCGTCGAGGAACAGCCGTCCTTCCGTGGGTCGCTCGAACCCGGCCAGCATCCGCAGCAAGGTGGACTTGCCGGAGCCGGACCCACCCAGCAGGGCGAAGATCTCGCCCTTGTGGATGTTGAGAGACACGTTGTCGACCGCCAGCGTTTCGTCGAACTGCTTGCTTACCCTGTCTATTTTGACCAGCACTTCTTTACGCTGCTGGCTGCCCTCGAGGGCTTTCTTGTAGGCACTGGAGGCTATCGCCATTACCAAACTCCCAAAGGTGATTCCGGCCTGGGCCGATCCATCAATACAATCTGGCGCCCCGGGATGGGCGCCAAGGTTAGGTTCCGGATTTGATCTTGGTCCAACTCCGGGTGATCAGGCGCTGCACCGAGCGGGGATGTGCTTCCTGCACATACAGACGCTCAAGCACCGCCTGGGGGGGATAGACAGACTCATCCTCGCGAACGGCCTTGTCCATGAACTCTCCCGCCTTGATGTTCGGGTTCGCGTAACCCACATAGTCGCTCACCTTGGCGATGACCTGCGGTTCGAGAATGTAGTTGATCAGGGCGTGAGCCTCTTTCACGTTGGTGGCATCGGCCGGGATCGCCATCATGTCGAACCAAAGATTGCCACCCTCCTTGGGGATGCTGTAGGCAATCTTGATCCCCTTGCCCGCCTCCTCGGCCCGGGACGCCGCCTGCAGGATGTCGCCGGAGAAACCCGCCGCCACGCAGATGTTGCCGTTGGCGAGGTCACCTATGTACTTGGAGGAGTGGAAGTAGGCCACATAGGGGCGCACCTTGAGCAGCTGCTCTTCGGCCCGCTTGATGTCCGCCGGCTCATGGCTGTTGGGGTTAAGCCCCAGGTAGTTGAGGGCCGCCGGGATCATCTCGTCCGCCGAATCGAGGAAGGCTACGCCGCACTGGGAGAGCTTCTTCATGTTTTCCGGCTCGAAAATGGTCGCCCAGGAGTCAATCTTGTCGACACCCAGCACTTCCTTGATTTTCTCGACGTTGTAACCGATGCCGTTGGTGCCCCAGAGGTAGGGCACGGCGTACTGATGGCCCGGATCCACCTTCTCGAGCTGCTTGAGCAGCATGGGGTCCAGGTTGCTCAGGTTTGGCAGCAGGGTGAGGTCCAGCTTCTGGAAGGCCCCCGCCTTGATCTGCTTGGCCAGGAAATTGTTGGAGGGCACGACCAGATCGTAGCCGGTGCGTCCGGTCAGCAGCTTGCCTTCCAGCGTCTCGTTGGAGTCAAACACGTCGTAGACGGTCTTGATCCCGGTCTTCTGCTGAAAGTCACTGAGGGTGGTCTCGCCGATATAATCGGACCAGTTGTAAAAATGAACCACAGGGGCTGCCTGGGTCAGATTTGCAAACCCCAGGGTCAGGGCCAGCGTTGCCATCTTGGTCATGTGCACTTATCAGTCCTCATTTGTGTGATTTTGCCAGTCGCGCATCCATACGCGCCGTCCAACCTGTCGGGTGGTCACCACCCTCCCGGCCGAACTGCGGACCGGGAGGGGTACTCGTCACTCTTACTTGCCTGACTTGATCTTGGTCCAGCTGCGGGTCATCAGACGCTGCACCTTGGCCGGCAGATCCGGGAAGGTGTAGATCTTCTTGAGGGTATCCGGCGTCGGGTAGATACCCGGGTCGGTACGGATCGCCTCGTCCACCAGCGGCGTGGCCGCCTTGTTGCCGTTCGGGAACTGCACCACGTTGGTGATGTTCGCGATCACGTCCGGCTTCATCAGGTAATTGATGAAGGTGTGGGCCGCCTCGACGTTCTTGGCATCCGCCGGGATGGCGATCATGTCGAAGAAGCTGCCTGCCCCCTCTTTCGGAATGGTGTAAGTCAGGCTGACACCGTTCTTGGCCTCGGCGGCACGCGCCTTGGACTGCTGCAGGTCACCGGAGTAACCGACCGCCACGCACAGGTTGCCGTTGGCCAGATCCGAAATGTACTTGGAGGAGTGGAAATAGGCGGTATAGGGACGGATGGAGAGGAACAACGCCTCTGCCTTCTTCAGCTCATCCGGCTTCTGGCTGTCCGGCTTGAAGCCCAGGTATTGCAGGGCGGCCGGCAGCATTTCGGTCGGCGAGTCGAGGAAGGAGACACCGCACTCCTTCAGCTTGGCCATGTTCTCCGGCTTGAACACCAGATCCCAGGAGTCCACCGGGGCATCGGCCCCCAGCACGGCCTTCACCTTCTCGGCGTTGTAGGCATAGCCGATAGTGCCCCACAGGTAAGGGATGGAGTATTGGTTGCCCGGATCGCTCGGTTCGAGCGCCTTGAGCAGGTCGACGTCCAGGTTCTGCCAGTTGGAGAGTTTGGACTTGTCCAGCTTCTGGAAGACACCTGCCTTGATCTGCTTGGCCAGGAAGGGGTTGGACGGTACGACGATGTCATAGCCCGACTTGCCTGCCAGCAACTTGGCTTCCAGCACTTCGTTGCTGTCGAACACGTCGTAGACCACCTTGATGCCCGTCTCCTTCTGGAAGTTTTCCAGCGTATCCGGCGCGATGTAGTCGCTCCAGTTGTAGACGTGCAGCACCTTCTCGTCGGCCATCGCCCCGGTACTCATCATGACCAGCGCCACGGAAGCAGCCATCATTCCCTTTTTAAAAGACATAGTCCTTGTCTCCTAAGCAAATTGTATGCGTAAGCCAACCTGCCCGGTTCCCGCCTATTCCCGCAGCTTTGCAGCCGTCAGGTCCAGACTGAGCCTGGCCAGTTTGACCAATTCATCCACCTGTTCCTCGGTGATCACCAAGGGGGGCGATATGATCATGGTATCGCCGACAGCCCTCATCACCAAGCCATTGTTAAAACAGAACTCCCGACAGGTCATCCCGGCATGGAGCTCGGCCGGGAAGCGACGTTTCGTCTGCTTGTCCTGCACTATTTCCAGCGCGGCGACCAGGCCTTTTCCACGGGTTTCCCCCACCAGCGGATGGTCCGCCAGCTCAGCCCAGCGGCGCTGCAAATAGGGGCCGATACTATCATGAACTCGCTTAACTATGCTCTCCCTTTGCATAAGCTGGATGTTGGCAATGGCCACGGCGCAGGCGACCGGATGGCCGGAATAGGTGAAGCCATGGTTGAACTCCCCCCCCTCTTCCACCAGCACCCTGGCTACCCTGTCCCCCACCATCACGGCGCCCATCGGCAGATAGCCGGAGGTAATGCCCTTGGCCAGGCACATGAGATCGGGTTTGATACCAAAACCTTCACTGGCAAACCAGTGGCCGGTGCGGCCAAAGCCGCAGATCACCTCGTCGGCGATGAGCAGGATGCCGTACTGGTCGCAGATGCGCTGGATCTCGGGCCAGTAGCTCTCGGGCGGAATGATGACCCCCCCCGCACCCTGGATAGGCTCGCCGATGAAGGCGGCTACCTTGTCCACGCCCAGTGCCAGGATCTTCTCTTCCAGCTGGCGGGCACGGGCCAGACCGAACTCGTGGGCGCTCATGCCCTCTCCCTCACCGAAGTGATAGGGCTGGTCGATGTGTACTATGCCCGGAATGGGCAAGCCGCCCTGGGCGTGCATCCCCTTCATGCCGCCCAGACTGGCCCCCGCCACGGTGGAGCCGTGATAGGCATTGTGGCGGCTGATGATCACCTGCTTGTCAGGTTGTCCCTTGCTGGCCCAGTAGTGACGCACCATGCGCAGCACGGTGTCGTTGCACTCGGAACCCGAACCGGTGAAGAAGACGTGGTTGAGGTGAGAAGGGGTGATCTCGGCCAGCAGGGTGGCCAGCTCGGCAGCAGGGGGGTGGCTGGTCTGGAAGAAGAGGTTGTAGTAGGGCAGTTGCTGCATCTGGCGAGTGGCGGCATCCACCAGCTCCTGACGGCCGTAGCCCATGTTGACGCACCACAGACCCGCCATCCCGTCCAGAATGCGCTTGCCTTCGGAGTCTTCCAGATAGACGCCTTCGGCCTTGGTGATGATGCGACTGCCCTTCTTGTTCAGGGCCTGAAAATCGGTAAACGGATGCAGATGATGGCTGGCTTCCAGTTGCTGCCACTCACGGGTGGTGTGCTGCATTGCTTGCTCCTCGGTTCCTTCGATTCGGCGAATCTTGTCGCCATTCATGAGGGCACGGGTGGCCTGCCCGGTCACTGCCATTCACGGGGCTGGCACTCTCTTGCCTGCTCGATGCCTTTCCATGGGGCGAACATCGTCGCCAGTTGATTGCAGGTGACGCCCCTCTCCATTGCGGGAGCGGGCCTCACCTATACTCGGTGCCTTCCGGGTCGCGGGCGCCGACGCGAGACGGGCCTTCGGCACCTTGCTTGCGATATGACGGGGAGAGGCCTCGCCTCCCCCGGGGACAGATCAGACGTTCAGCAGCAGGAATTCCCGTTCCCAGCGGCTGATCACGCCGAAGTAGGTCTCGTACTCCTTGCGTTTGACGGCCACGAAGGCGCGGATGAAGCGCTCCCCCAGCATGTCCTTGATGGGTTCACACTGCTCCAGGTGGCTCAGCGATTCCTCCAGCGAGCGGGGCAGGCTGTAGGGCAGGTCATAGGCACTCGCCTTCATCTCCTGCATGGGTTCGAGCTTCTCCAGCATGCCGAGGTAGCCGCAGGCCAGGGTGGCGGCCAGGGCCAGATACGGGTTGGCATCGGCCCCGGCGAAGCGGTTCTCGACCCGGCGTGCACTCGGTTCGGAGAAGGGGACCCGCAGGCCGCAGGTGCGGTTTTCCACCCCCCACTGCACGTTGCGCGGCGCACTCTCGCCAAAGGTGAGGCGGCGGTAGGAGTTGACGTTCGGCGCCAGCAGAGCTGTCACTGCCGGGGTGTATTTCTGCAGGCCGGCGATGAAATGCATGAACAGATCGGAGTTGCCCCCTTCGCTGGTACCAAACAGGTTGTTGCCATCCATGTCTTCCAGGCTCTGGTGGATGTGCATGGCGGAACCCGGTTCGTTGCTCATGGGCTTGGCCATGAAGGTGGCATAGATGCCGTGGCGATGAGCGGCCTCGCGCATGGTGCGCTTGAACAGAAACACCTGGTCGGCGAGATCGATGGCATCCCCGTGCAGGAAGTTGATCTCCATCTGGGCGGCACCGGATTCGTGGATCAGGGTGTCCACCTCCAGCTCCTGGGCCTCGCAGTAGTCGTACATGTCCTCGAAGATGGGGTCGAATTCGTTCACCGCATCGATGCTGAACGACTGGCGGGCCGTTTCCGGGCGGCCGTTGCGGCCCACCGGCGGTACCAGCGGATAGTCGGGATCTTCGTTGCGGGTCACCAGGTAGAACTCCAGCTCCGGCGCCACCACCGGCTTCCAGCCCTGCTTCTCGTAGAATGACAGAACCCGGCGCAGCACGGAGCGGGGAGCGATGTCGATGAGCTTGCCGTTGACGTCAAAGCAGTCGTGGATCACCTGGGCGGTGGGCTCCAGCGCCCAGGGTACGAAACGAATGGTGTTGGGATCGGGGTAGAGCTGCATGTCCCGCTCCAGCGGGTCTATCATGCTGTCGTCATCCGGGTACTCGCCGGTCACCGTCTGAGTGAAAATGACCTCGGGCAGCCGCATGCCCCCCTCGCGCAGAAACTTGTTGGCTGGAATGATCTTGCCTCGGGCATTGCCGGTGAAATCCGGAAACAGGCACTCCACTTCCGTGATGCGATTGCTCTCCATCCAGCCCTTGATACTGTCCATGTTAAACCCCGACTTTACGGTTGCCATTGTCAAGGGTGTCTAATATAAGGAACACCCTTGTTAAGAAAATGTAATCGACCACACCATGAAAGCCCGTGATAAAGGCCTTTGTCAAGCAGCGGTGTTTAAAAAACTATAAACAACGGCCTGTATAATGACCATCTCGGCACCAAATACTAAACACTTTGTGTCACGATCAGCCCACTGCAAGCTCGATGCCAACGGCGGCGGGATCTCGTTCGATACTCAGTCAGACCCTGTCGGAGAAGGCCCATTTCTTTGCAAGGGCGCACACTCCTTATCCAATTTCCTTTGCATGTCTGCATTTTTTTGGTACAAGGCCCGCCCTGATTTGCACTCTCCTGCATGGATTTGGTGCAAAACGGGATACAAGGGCTTGGTCTGACGACAGACAGCCCCCATCAATGGGTAACATTGGGAAACTGACTGGTAGCAAACCGTATGTGTGATTTCATGACAGAAGACCAACTGACCTTCTACAAAGGCCAGATCGAGCGACAAATCCTTGAGCTCGAAGAACGTCTCAACTCCCAGGCCAGCCAGGCTATCGCCACCGATACCAACGAGATGGCGGATGAAATTGACCGTGCCAGTGTCGAGGAGGCCCGTCGCCTGGAGCTGAACCGCATCGAGCACGACAAGTTGCACCTGCGCAAGCTGAAAGGGGCGTTGAAGCGGATCAATGAAGGGGATTTTGGCTATTGCGAATCCTGTGGCGACGAGATCTCTCTCAAGCGGCTGCAGGCCCGTCCCGAGTCCCGCTTCTGTGTGGAATGCCAGAGCACCAAGGAATTCAACGACACTCACGTGTTCCGTCGCGTCGCCTGATGCGGCGAACAAGCCCGGCCTCGGTACGAGCCGGGCACAGGGCAGGCCATGCCCGAAGATGACGCGGCCGGGTGATCCCCGGCCCCTTTCACAGCAAGAGCGTGACAACTTCTGTTAGACTCCGGGCAAGTCCCGGATCCTAAGGAGATCAAAGCGTGAAATGGCTCATCAGGCTGTGCTTGTGCCTGCCATTGCTGGCACAAGCACAGACGCTCACCGTCAAGGTCCCCAGCCGACCGATCAACGATCTCGACAACGAATACCAGCTCAAGCTGCTGGAACTGGCGCTCAACCACGCCGGGCAGCCCTACAAGCTGGAGCGGGTCGACCTCAATCTCAACCAGTACAGCCTCCAGCAGGCGCTTGCCAAGGGCAAGGTCATCAATGTGTTCTGGATGGGTACCTCCAGCGCGCTGGAATCCTCCCTCACCGCAGTGCCAATCCCGCTGTTTCGTGGCCTGGAAGGGCTGCGCCTCTCCTTCATCCACGCCGATGCCCAGGAGCGGTTCAACCAGATCAACACCCTGGCAGACCTCAAGAAACTGAAAGCCGCCCAGGGAGTGGGCTGGGCCGACAACAAGATCCTGGAACTGGCAGGCATTCCCACCTATGCCGGGCGCTACAGCAACCTGTTTCGCCTGATGAATGACGGTGACAAGCTGGACTTCTTCCCCCGTGGTCTGGTGGAAATCTTCGCCGAACGCAGCGAGCTGGCGGCACAATATCCCAACCTGGTGATCGATCAGCACCTGCTGATCCGTTACCCCTTCGCCGAGTTCTTCTTCGTCAGCCCGGAATCGCCGAAGCTGGCCAAGGCGATACAGACCGGCCTCGAGCGTGCCTATGCCGACGGCAGCTTCATGGCGTTCTTTCGGGAGAACCCCAAGATCCGCGAGGCCCTGGCCAGCGCGAATCTGGAGCAGAGAGTCACCATCGCCCTGCCCAATCCCGACATGACCCCCTTGCTCAAAAGCATTCCGGCCCAATATTGGGAATATCCACCGTCGCAGGAGTAAATGGACACGATATCCGGCGTTGAGAATATCCACCGCTGCGAGCATGAACGGACACGGTATCCCGGCATTGGGAATATCCGCCGCCGGGAGCGTGATCAGCCGCGGGTCATCCCATCCGGTGGGCGCAGCCCGCCGCAGACGCACAGGAACGCGAGGTCGCCCGGCCTCAATACGCGCACCAGGGAGGTGCCATGAAACGACTGGATGACTGGTTTCGCGACTACGGCCAGAGCCATCAACACCCCGTCAATGTGGCCATCCACAAGGTGGCGGTGCCAGGCATCTACCTCTGCATCCTGGCCCTGCTCTGGTGCCTGCCCGCCGGTCCCCTGCCAGCGTCCTTCAACTGGGCGGGGCTGGTGGCCATCCCGGTGCTGGTCTTCTACCTGCGGCTGTCGTTGACGATCTTTACGGGGATGACCGCCCTGACCGCCCTGGGACTGGCCTTCTGCCACGTCTGGCAGGGGCCGCTGCTGTGGCCTGCTCTCATCGGGTTCGTGCTGTTCTGGATAGCCCAGTTCGTCGGTCACCATATCGAGGGGAAACGCCCCTCCTTTCTCACCGACCTGCAATTTCTGCTGGTAGGCCCCGCCTGGGTGCTGGCCAGCCTCTATCGTCGTTTGGGCATCCCTTTCTGAGGGAGGCCAACAGGAGAGACCATGAGACATCCTCAGACCCTTGCTCGCACCCTGCCCCTGCTGCTGGGGGCACTGATGACCGGCCCGGTGCTGGCCGACAAGGCAGATCCCGTCGGCGAGGTGAGCACCGCTTTCAAGCTGCTCGGCCCCAACCACAAGATCCTGGTGGAGGCGTTCGACGACCCGAAAATCGCCGGTGTCGCCTGCTATCTGGCGCGCCCCAAGACCGGCGGCGTCAAGGGCGGACTCGGGCTGGCGGAAGATCCCTCCCACGCCTCCCTCTCCTGCCACCAGATCGGCCCCATCACCCTGCCCGCCAGGCTGAAGGCGGGGGAAGAGGTGTTCGATGTCAGCACCTCGCTGGTGTTCAAGGAGCAGAAGGTGGTGCGTTTTTACGACGAGAAGCGCAATGCCCTTGTCTATCTGACTTACAGCACCAAGTTGGTGGATGGTTCGTACAAGAGTGCAGTGAGTGCCGTCCCCATCATGCCCTGGGGTTGAAACAGCACCACTTATCCCGTGATGACGGTCACTATTTGTTGTAATTTAACCACATCATTATCTACGGAGAGCGCACCATGAGAGTCGCCGTTTTCAGTACCAAGAGCTACGACAAGGAACATTTCCACCAGGCCAACGCCCAGTACGGTTTCGATCTGGAGTTCTTCGACGTGCGGCTGGAGGCCAAGACGGCCCGTCTCGCCCACGGCTTCCCCGTGGTCTGCCTGTTCGTCAACGATGATGCCGACCGCGAAGTGCTGACCGAGCTGGCGCAGTACGGCACCAGGGTCATCGCCCTGCGCTGCGCCGGTTACAACAACGTGGATCTGGCCGCCGCCAAGGAGCTGGGACTCAAGGTGGTGCGGGTGCCTGCCTACTCCCCCGAGGCCGTTGCCGAACATGCGGTGGGCCTGATGATGACCCTCAACCGCCGCATCCATAAGGCGTATCAGCGCACCCGGGACGCCAACTTCTCCCTGGAGGGGCTGGTCGGCTTCAACATGCATGGCCGCACCGCCGGCATCATAGGCACCGGCAAGATCGGCATCGCCACCTTGCGCATCCTCAAGGGGTTCGGCATGCGCCTGCTGGTGAGCGATCCCTATCCGAACCAGGCGGCCATCGATCTGGGCGCCGAGTACGTGGATCTCGACACCCTATTCCGTCAGTCCGATGTCATCAGCCTGCACTGCCCCCTGTTCAAGGAGAACTATCACCTGCTGAACAAGGAGGCCTTCGCCAAGATGAAGGACGGGGTGATGATCATCAACACCAGCCGGGGCGGCCTGCTCGACTCCAACGCCGCCATCGAGGCCCTCAAGACTGCCCGCATCGGCGCCCTGGGGCTGGACGTCTACGAGGAGGAGGAAGACCTCTTCTTCGAGGACAAGTCCAACGAGGTGATCACCGACGACGTCTTCCGCCGCCTGTCTGCCTGCCACAACGTGCTGTTCACCGGTCACCAGGCCTTCCTGACCCGGGAGGCGCTGCACGCCATCGCCGACACCACCCTCAGCAACATCCAGGCCATCGAGAGCCAGGGCCGCTCTGACAACGAAGTGGAGTGATCCCTGAGGCGTTGTCGCCACGCCATTGATCCCGCCGCCGGGTTGTGAGACCCGGCGGCATCGGGTAGGCTACCAGCCCTTTTTTGTACAGGAGTCTGGCCAGCATGTTCATCGGATTTGATTACGGTACCTCCAACTGTGCCGTCGCCGTGATGGAACAGGGCAGCCCCAGGCTGCTGACCCTCTCCGGTTCCCATTACCTTCCCTCCACCCTGCACGCCCCCCACCGGGACGCCATCGCCGGCCTCCTGGCCGAAGGCCTGGCCCCCGTCCAGCAGAGCGAATACCTCAAGCTGCGCGGTCCCGTGGTGACCCGGGCACAAGCGGTGCGCCGCCAGATGCGCGAAGAGGGACTCATCGACGAGCTGAGCTTCGGCGGTGCGGCGCTGGCGCGCTATCTGGAAGAGCCGGACGAGGGCTACTACATCAAGTCCCCCAAATCCTTTCTCGGGGCCTATGGCCTCAAGGCTCCCCAGATCGCTCTGTTCGAGGACATCGTCTGCGCCATGATGCTGCACGTGCGCCGGGAGGCGGAGCAGCAGACGGGCAGCACCATCCGCCAGGCGGTGATCGGCCGACCGGTCAACTTCCAGGGACTGGCGGGGGAAGAGAGCAACCGCCAGGCCATCGCCATCCTGAGGGAGGCGGCACGCCTCGCCGGGTTCGAGCGGGTGGAGTTCCTCTATGAGCCGGTGGCCGCCGGCTTCGAGTTCGAAGCGCGCCTCACCGAGGATGCGGTGGTGCTGGTGGTGGACATCGGGGGCGGGACCACCGACTGCTCCGTACTGCGCATGGGCCCGAGCCACCGTGACCAGCTGGATCGCAGCGGCGATCTGCTCGGTCACAGCGGCCAGCGCATCGGGGGCAACGACTTCGACATCCGCCTGACCGTGGAGGGCATGATGCCGCTGCTCGGCATGCACGAGACCCTCAAGACCGGCAAGCCACTGCCCCATCCCCTGTTCTGGGACGCCGCCGCCATCAATGACGTCAGTGCCCAGAGCCGTTTCTACAGCCTGGATACCGCCCGCCAGTTGCAGGATCTCCAGCTCGACAGCCAGCCAGGCAGCAAGCTCCCGCGCCTCGCCAGCCTGCGGGCCCACAAGCTGAGCCATCAACTGGTGTGGCGCGCCGAGCAGGGCAAGATCGCCCTCTCCGACCACGAGCACAATCACCAGACCCTGAACGAGCTGGAAAAAGGGCTGGAGGCGGCACTCACCCGCCCCCAGCTGGCCAGTGCTTCCGCCCCCTTGCTGGAGAAGATTGGCGAGCTGATGGACGAGGCGATCCAGGCGGCAGGCGTGCAGCCTGACCGGGTCTTCGTCACCGGCGGCAGTGCCCGCTCCCCCCTCATCAAGGCCTTCATCCAGCAGAAACTGCCCAAGGTACCGCTGGAGGGGGGTGATGACTTCGGTTCGGTGGCCTCGGGCCTCGCCCGCTATGCCGAGCGGCTGTTTGCAGACTGAGACGGCCAGGGGAACCATGGTCAACCGATAGACAGGTTCGCTCGGAGCGGGTGTTGCCATTTGCCGACACCCCCTCTTCCCCCGGGGCGACAGAAGCGGTCGGGCTCCTCCCCCCTCGCCCTGCCGCCCGGGCCCGGGGACGGGTATGCTTGTCATACCCACCACCGGAGCCCCTTCAATGCCCAGATACCTGCTACTGCTGCTCGCCCTGCTTCTGCTCAGCGCCTGCAGCAGTGCTCCCCGCTTTGCCTCGCAAGATCTGCAACACCATCACTGGGTGCTCGATCGGCTGGATGGCCAGGCCATCGCCAGCCGCCGCAGCAATCCCCCCGACATCGAGATCGGTGAACACTTCACCGTCAACGGCATCGCTGGTTGCAACCGCTACTTCGGCCAGGGCCACCTCAAGGGGAACAAGCTCTGGGTCACCAGCCTCGGCAGCACCGCCATGGCCTGCCCCCCCGAACTCGATCTGATAGAGCAGGCCGTGCTCGCCACCCTGACGGAGGGGGCCACACTGAGCGGTTCCACCCAGACCCTGATCCTCCAGGGAAAACGGCACCGTTTGGAATACAGGCTGCAAGACTGGGTGTACTAGGGCTCACAAAACCGCTCGCCAGCAGGAACAACTGGCCAGGCTGTGGCACAATATGAGGCATTGTTAGCAATGGAGGCTGCCTCAGCCATGTCGATGGATCGCCTGTTTGGCAAGATCAAGCAACTGCCCACAATTCCGAAACTGCTGCACGAGCTGATGCAGAGTTTCAACGACGAGAATGCCCGCATCGACGAGATCGCGGCCAAGATCGCCATGGACCAGGTGATCAGCGTCAAGGTACTGCGGATGGCCAACTCCGCCGCCCTGCGCCGTGGCAATGAAATCACCTCCATCGAACAGGCGGTGATCCGCCTCGGTTTCAACCGCCTGCGCTCCGTGGTGGTCGCCTCCGGCATCATCAGCAGCTTCAAGGCCCCCCCCGGCTTTGACAAGCTCCACTTCTGGACCCAGACCTTCCAGGTCGCCACCATTGCCCGCACCCTGGCACAGCAGACCACCTCGGTGGATCCCGAGACCGCCTTCACCTGCGCCCTCATTCACAACATCGGCGAGCTGCTGATCCAGAGCACCCTGCCGGAAGAGGCGGGGCTCATCAATCTGGCCATCGAGAAAGGCAGCAGCCGAGTCGATGCCCAGCGGGAGATGCTGGGTTACGACTATGCCCAGCTCGGCGCAGAGCTGGCGCGGCGCTGGAACCTGTCGCCCGCCTTCGTGGATGCCATCGCCCAGCAGCTCGACCCCCTCTCCCACGATCCGGTCAGCAAGGAGGCCGTGCTCATCCGGCTCGCCGTCTTCGTCTCCTTCGCCTGGCAGGCCGGCGTACCGGCACAGGCCATCATCGCCCGTTTCCCCAGAACCCTGGCTGACCAGCTGGGGCTGGATCCCGCCAGCCTGGCGGATCAGCTGGAGCAGCTCCACGAACAGGGCAACGCCCTGGCCGATTTGCTGACCCAGTAGATGCACAACGGCCGATCAGCAGGAGCCGGATCCCCGTCTCATTCTGGCGGATCAGCTCGAACAGCTGCACGAACAGGGCAACGCCCTTGCCGATTTGCTGACCCAATAGCGTCACGGCAGACCGCCCAGCCAAGCCGGAAGCACCGTCTCATTCTGGCCGGTCGTCACATACACACGCCCATGGACGGGATAAGATGGCCTGCGCCCATCCCCCATTCCTGAGCCTCTCTGACACAGTAGATACCATGGCCCATCCCTTCCTGTTTCACCCCCAGGCGGCACCCTGGTTCAAAGAGCGTGCCGACACCCTGCAGCTCACCCTGTTCAGCGAGCTGGACGCCCCCATCCGCGAGGTGTGGCTGCGCCACGAGCCGGACAACGAGGAGTATCTGGTCGCCATGACGCCGGTCGCCACCCGGGACAGGCTTCAGGTCTGGCAGGTCGAACTGCCGCTGGCCAGGGGGCAGGAGATCCACCTCTACTGCTTCAAGTGCCTCACCGACGAGGAGCAGTGGTGGCTGCACGGGGCGGGCGTCAGCGCCGCCATGCCGCCGCGGGAGCAGCATTTCCGCTTCAACAGCCATCACCAGCCCCCGGCCTGGGTGCAGGATCAGGTGTTCTACCAGATCTTCCCCGACCGCTTCTGCAACGGCGACCCGTCGCTGAGCGTCAAGCATCACGAGTACGAGTACAGGGGCAAGGCGGTCATCAGCAAGGCCTGGGGCGAGCCGGTCAGCCGCCACGAAGAGGGGCACGGCGCCTGTGAATTCTACGGCGGGGATCTGGCGGGCATCGACGCCAAGCTGCACTACCTGCAATCCCTGGGGGTGACGGCGCTCTACCTCAACCCCATCTTCGATTCGCCGAGCAACCACAAGTACGACACTCAGGACTACTTCAAGGTGGATGCGCACCTCGGTACCAATGCCCAGTTTGCCGAGCTGACCCGCAACCTGCACCAGCGCGGCATGAGGATCATCCTGGATGCGGTGGTCAACCACACCTCCACCGAGCACCCCTGGTTCTGCCCGCCGCTGGGCGCCCAGAGCAACCCGGATTCCCCCTGGCGCAGCTTCTACACCTTCGATCAGGAAGGGGATTATGTTAGCTGGAAAGGGATCCGCAGCCTGCCCAAGCTGGATTTCTCAAGTGAACAGGTGCAGGACGCCGTTTATCGGGCAGACAACGCCATTCTGCGCTACTGGATGCGCGCCCCCTACCAGATCGATGGCTGGCGCTTCGACGTCATCCACATGCTGGGGGAGCGGGGCACTGCCGAGGGCAATCGCGGCCATGTGCGCGCCATTCGCGGCGCGGTGAAGCAGGAGAATCCGGACGCCTACGTCCTCGGCGAGCACTTCTTCGAAGCGAGCCAGTGGCTGCAGGGGGATCAGGAGGACGGCGCCATGAACTACTACGGCTTCGCCCACCCCATCCGCGCCTTCCTGGCGGGGCAGGACATCGCCTATCATCCCATCAAGATCAGCGCCACCGAGCTGGATCACTGGCTCAAGCTGGCGCGGGCCCATATTCCGTTCAAGAACCAGCTGGCCCAGTTCAACCTGCTGGACAGCCACGACACCGCCCGCTTCCTGCACCTGCTGGGGGAAGACAAGCAGCGGATGCGACTCGCCGCCACCCTGCTCATCACCTACATCGGCGTGCCCTCCATCTACTACGGCGACGAGGTGGGGCTCTCCGGCGGCAACGACCCGGACTGCCGCCGCTGCTTCCCCTGGGATACCACCGACTGGGATCACGTGCTGCACGACCACTATCGCCGCCTGATCCAGCTGCGCCGCCAGCGCCCGGCCCTGCGTCGGGGAGACATCCAGACCCTCTACGCCGGCCCTCACAGCTATGTGTTCGCCCGTACCCTGCAAAGCGATCAGGTGGTGGTCGCCTGCAACCGCCACCCCACGGAGCCGCGCACCATCAGCCTGCCCCTGTGGCAGACCGCCAGCCCCGCCAGCCGCTTCACCGACGCCTTCAACGGCGACAAGTTCGAGGTGGTGCAGGGGGAGGTGCAGCTCACCATCCCGGCCAACTCGGCCAGGGTACTGCTGTCGAGCTGACCTGAGAGAGGATCAAGTAGATTGTATGGAGATGGTATTCACCTGACAGTTGCCCACAAAAGGGAGTGGTCATACGGCTTCAAACCGGATAACAAAACGGTACCCCTACCGTGTTATCCGGAGTCACCGTATGACCACCAACGAGAAAGTAGCACGTCGTAAACTCAGCCTGCTAGAGCTCGCCAAAGAGCTTAATAACGTCAGCAAAGCCTGCAAGCTCATCGGCTACAGCCGCCAGCAGTTCTACGAGATCCGCCGTAACTACCAGACCTATGGGGCTGAGGGCTTGCTCGACAAACTCCCCGGCTGCAAAGGGGCGCATCCCAACCGGGTCGCTCCCGAGATTGAGCAGGCCATCCTCGATTACTCCCTCACCAGACCAACCCATGGCCCGCTGCGGGTCACGCAAGAACTGGCTCTGCAAGGCATCAACGTCAGTGCGGGCGGTGTGCGTGGCGTGTGGCAACGTCACGACTTGCTCTCCAAGCATGACCGCTTGTTGCGCCTCGAGAAAACCCACAGGGAACAGACGATTGAGCTCAATGACGAGCAGATCCGCCTGCTCGAGCGCTTCAGCCCCGAGTTTCGCGAACGCCAAATTGAGGTTCACTACACCGGGGAACTGGTGGCGGTCGACACCTTCTTCGTCGGCGCACTCAAGGGGGTGGGCAAGGTGTATCTGCAAACCGTACTGGACTGCTACAGCCGCCACGCCTGGGGACGGCTCTACACCAGCAAGCTGCCGGTGACCTCGGTCCATGTGCTCAACGAAACGGTCCTGCCGTTCTTCGAGGCTCACGAGGCGCGGGTCTATACCATCCTGTCGGACAACGGGCGCGAGTTCTGCGGGCGCCCTGACCATCACCCCTACGAGCTGTTCCTGCAACTGGAGGGGATTGAGCACCGGACCACCAAGGTACGCAGGCCGCAGAGCAACGGCTTTATCGAGCGGCTACATCGCACCCTGCTGGATGAACACTTCCGTATCAAGGAGAGGACGACCTGGTATGAATCAGTGGAGCAGATGCAGACAGACCTGGACAGCTATCTGGATCACTACAACACCCAGCGGCCACATCAGGGCAAGATGATGGAGGGTCAAACCCCCTACAGCATGTTCAAAAAGGGTCTGAAATTGATACCGAAGGAAGTGCGCACTAAAGTAGCGTAAACAAGACACCGGTTTGAGGCCGGTGTCAGGTGATAACTAGATCTGTATAAATCAAAGCGCTTCCAATCTGGCATACGCCGTCACCAGCCACTTGGCGCCGACGTCGTCGAACTGGATCTGCACCCGGCTCTGCTGGCCGACCCCTTCGAAGTTGAGCACGATCCCTTCCCCGAATTTCGGATGGAGCACCCGCTGGCCGAGCTTGATGCCGCTGGCGTCAAAGCTCTGCTGCACCTCGTTCTGGCTAAAGCGCCCATATTGCGTGGGGCGGCTCACCTGAGTGCGCAGCCGGATCTCCTCCAGACACTCGGCGGGCATCTCGCGGATAAAGCGGCTCGGCTTGTGGAACATCTCGCGGCCATAGATGCGGCGGCTCTCGGCATAACAGATGTAGAGCTTCTCCATGGCGCGGGTCATGCCGACGTAACAGAGGCGCCGCTCCTCCTCCAGCCGGCCCGACTCCTCGGTGGATTGCTGGCTGGGGAACATGCCCTCTTCGACGCCGACCAGCAGCACCAGGGGATATTCCAGCCCCTTGGCGCTGTGCAATGTCATCAGCTGCACCGCGTCGGCATATTCGTCCGCCTGATTCTCGCCGGACTCCAGCGCCGCGTGGGCGAGGAAGGCGGAGAGATCGCTCATGTCCTCCAGCTCGTCCGGGCGCTGATACTGGCGGCAGGCGGTGACCAGTTCGTCCAGGTTCTCTACCCGCGCCTGGGATTTCTCGCCTTTTTCCGCCAGATACATGGCCTTGAGACCGGAGTGCTGGATGGCGATATCCGCCTGCTGGTGCAGGGGCAGCAGGGAGACCTGCTCCTCCAGCGCGTCGATGAGATCCACAAAGCCGCGCACCGCGTTGCCGGCGCGGCCGGTCAGCACCTTGTCATTGAGCAGTGCCTTGGCCGATTGCCACAGGTTCTGGCCCTGATCGCGGGCGTTGTTACGCAAGATCTCCAGGGTGCGATCGCCGATGCCGCGGGTCGGCGTATTGACCACCCGCTCGAAACTGGCGTCGTCGCCCCGGTTGTTGATAAGGCGCAGGTAGGCCATGGCGTCCTTGATTTCCTGGCGCTCGAAGAAGCGCAGGCCGCCGTAGATGCGATAGGGCATGGCGTCCTGCATCAGCGCCTCTTCCAGCACCCGCGACTGGGCGTTGGAGCGATAGAGGATGGCGCAGTCGGCGAGCAGGCCCCCCTTCTCTTTCCAATCCTTGAGGCGGCCGACCACGAAGCGGGCCTCGTCCACCTCGTTGAAGGCGGCGTACAGCGAAATCGGCTCACCCTCGGCCCCTTCGGTCCACAGCTCCTTGCCAAGGCGCTCCGCATTGTTGGCGATGACGCTGTTGGCGGCCTTGAGGATGTTGGCGGTGGAGCGGTAGTTCTGCTCCAGGCGGATGGTCTGCGCCCCCTGATAGTCGGTCAGGAAGCGTTGGATGTTCTCAATCTTGGCGCCGCGCCAGCCGTAGATGGACTGGTCATCGTCGCCGACGATCATCACCTTGCCGGTGTCGCCGGCCAGCATCCGCAGCCAGGCGTACTGGATGCCGTTGGTATCCTGAAACTCGTCCACCAGTATGTTCTGGAAGCGGTCGCGGTAGTGCTCGAGGATGTGGGGCTTGTTCAGCCACAGCTCGTGGGCGCGCAGCAGGAGCTCGGCAAAGTCCACCAGACCGGAGCGATCGCAGGTCTCCTGATAGGTCTTGTAGATCTGCTGATAGGTGCGGGTGACGGGGTCGCCGTAAAGGTCGATGTCGCCGGGGCGCAGCCCCTCGTCCTTCTTGCCGTTGATGTAGCCCATCACGGCGCGCGGGGCCCAGTGCTTCTCGTCGAGGTTGAGCGCCTTGAGCACCCGGCGGATGAGACGGTACTGATCGTCGGAGTCGAGGATCTGGAAGTCCTGCGGCAGGCCCGCATCCAGATGGTGGGCCCGCAGCAATCGGTGGGCGATGCCGTGGAAGGTGCCGATCCACATGCCGCGCACGCCGTCACCGATCACCTTCTCGACCCGGCCGCGCATCTCGGCCGCCGCCTTGTTGGTAAAGGTGACCGCGATGATGGAGAAGGGTGAACAGCGTTCCACCTGCATCAGCCAGGCGATACGGTGCACCAGCACCCGGGTCTTGCCCGAACCGGCACCGGCCAGCACCAGCAGGTTGCAACGGGGGGCCGCCACCGCGTCTCTTTGCTTGTCATTGAGCCCGTCGAGCAGGGTTGAAACGTCCATCACCACTCCTGTTTATTTATACAGGCGGGGATTATACGGCCTGAGCCGCCAGAGACCAACCGGCAGGATCAACGAAGGGGGCGGTGATAGTCCCGGTATTGGCCCAGTACCTCACCGGAAAAGCTGAGCAACCGGGCGCGGGGGGCATCCAGCATCTGCTGGACGGGATCAAATCGAAGTGAAGCGGCCAGCATACGGCCCTCAGGCAGGGTCACTTCCGTTTTCCCCATCACCAGCATGCCGTCCTGATAATGCCCATGCTCGAAGCGCACGATGACGTCATTCACCATCAAGGTGCCCTGCTTGAGCTGCAGTGATGCTCGTTGCATCTCTCGCAACGCAAACAGACTGGACAATGACGGACGCCCGCTGGGCATCCGCTGCAAGTATTCGTGGGTGGTCAATTGATATTGCAACTGACCCTGACGATCGAAGACTCGCTCCCGATAATCGGTGTAGCGCGTCAGCATGCCGGCAGCCTGTGCCACCGGCATCCACAACAGGAGCGCCCCCGTCAGGAGCGCTCCCACTGGTTTACAGCTGATCGGCACAGTTGACCTTGTTGTCATCCAGGTCGGTACAGGAGACGAAGACCTTGTCAAAGGTCGACCCGGCCACCGGCGTCATCTGGGTTGACCAGTCATAACCCACCCCCTTGGCATAGATGGCGGTGCGGCTCTCCTGATCTTCCTGCATCCAGCCGATGTACTTCAGTGCGCCGTGATCGCTCTGGGCAAGTGCCTTGAACTCGTCGCTCGTGATGAGACACATGGGCTCTCCCATGGCCTTGGACAGCTCGGCATCCCGCGCCCCCACGGCGCCATCACAGCCGCCGGTCACCTTGATGGTCATGTCACTGCGATCCAGCATCTCATCGAAGAACGGCAGCACATTGATGTTGTACTTCACCCCCACCTCTTGAGGCTGCCAGCCCATGCCGGTATTGACGTATCGGGTCTCGATGCTTTCCCACTGGATAGTGGGCACAGTGCCTGCAAAGTGGTTCGCCAGCTCCTTGAGAGTCGCGGCATTGGCCTCGATCTCATCCTGGGTCAACGATTCGTCCAGCTTGCTCTGATCGATGGTCAGAGCGAGGCTCACCGCATCCTTCAACTGCGACTTGGCCTTGGCCAACCGTGCCTTGGCATCGTCGGTCAAACGGAAGAAATCGGCGTGCGCCACCAGCGCATCCGGCTCGATTTCCTGCTGACTGAACTGGGTCTCGAAGGTGCTGCTGCTCTCTTCATAGGTGGTGGTCGGCTGCATGCCCCAGGTGTCCTTGATGTGCATACGCGGCAAGGTCACTTCTTCCTGCTGGGTGACATAGGCGCTGTCCGGACCGTACTGGTAGGAGGCGGCGATGTTGAGGGCCGATGCCATCGCCATCGCAGACGCCCGCAGTGCCTTGGCACCGTCGAGGTTGAGGGTGACGGTATCGTCATCGCCATAGGTGGCGCTGTAATCCGGATCCTGGATATCGGCCAGGGCAGCCGCGACGTTTTCCAGGCTGTCGGCATAGGCGCCCATCAGCTTGGCCACGTCACGGGTATATCCCTTGCCACCTTTGAGCGCCACGGAGGCGGTGCCGGGGGTGTGGATGATGACATCCATCACCTTGGCCAGGCTGGTGCTGTAACCACTGCCAATGGCGGACGAGGTGAAGCCCAGGCGTTCAGCCACCACGGGGTTGTTGGTCACCTCCAGCATGGTCAGCATGGCCAGCACGATCTGGCGATCGGCCTTGCCGCTCTCACCGGTCTCGGCCTGCAGGGTCTCCTTGTACTCCTTGAACTTGCTCTCGACGTCCAGGTTTTTCAGATCAGTCAGTCCCTGCAGATCGCTCAGCACCTTGTCGACCGCCACGGAGCGGCCATTGACGCCAGCCAGGGTGGCGGAGAGGTGGGCTTTCGCCGCAGCCAGAGAGACGACGGCCTTGGTGAGGCCCGCTGTTTTCAGCGCCTCGACCAGGGAGGTGTTGAAGGCGTCATCGCTACCCAGTTCGACGATCCCCAGTTGCGCGACCTGCGCCTTGTCGAGGGTGATGCCGTTCTCCGGATTGCTGTCGCTGTCGAGCGTCTGCAGCAATGCCGCAATGCGGATCGCTTTCTCCTTGTCGTCACCCGCCAGGGTGTAAGGGGTCACCAACGAGTTGCCCGCCTTGAGGGTCACCGCCCCCAGGCGTTGGTTGCCCAATGCGAATTCGCAGGTGTCGCCATCATCAAACAGGAATTCACCCTTGGCATTGGTGACACCGGTGTAATCGTTGCACCGATAGTCGAGGCCACCCACGACGGAATCCAGGAAGACGGCAGTGTGAAGAGGCTTGCTGCCGGTGTCGGTGCCACCGCCATTGTTGCCACCATTGCTGCCGCCACCGTTATCGTCACCACCACCCCCGCAAGCGGTCAACATGACACCGGACAACACACAAGCCACTGCCATACTCAGCACGTTTTTTTTCATTTTTATCACCCGAACAAATGTAAAAAATACGGCCCCATCCCGGGGGCCAAGTTAATCCGGGTATAACCTAGCGTATCCATATGACAAACACCAATGCATTTCCATATGAGTGTGCTTGCCATCACGCAGGCCCCGAGCGAGCAGGAAAAACGGCCACAGACGACGACCCTGGGAGGGGAAAAAGCCATCCATCTTGGGCTGTCACACCTCGGGCGGACCTCCTGGCGCTCAGCCAGCCCGCCCGCCAACATGGCGTCGATGAGGCCGCAGGGCTGGTGCCGATGGAAGCCAGTTTTTTCATCAGGGGAGGAAAACGGTTGCGCCTAACGTCATGAATCCAAACACAAATGTCGATCGAGCCCTATTAATCACGGAATTTAATTCTGCAAAAACACCATAAAACAAACACTTATAAGGCAATTTGCTTATATTTCAAACCGTTAACGCAAACGTTTTTCCTCTATGATCCCCTTGACCAACGGGCTGGCTCACTTACAGTTAGCCAGCGTGCTTTATGACCTGCCAAGACAGGTTGTGGACCCTCACATAACAATCAAGGATACGATCGTGACTAAAGTGCTCAAGCTGGCCACCGTGGCCGCCCTCACCCTCGCTGCCCTGTCCGCCCAGGCAGCCTCCGAGCCCGCCGTCATCTATGACACCGCAGGCAAATTCGACAAGTCCTTCAACGAAGCCGTGTTCCGCAACGGCGTCGAAGTCTACAACAAGGACAAAGGCGTCAAGGTCAAGGAGTTCGAACCCCAGAACGAAGCCCAGCGCGAGCAGGGCCTGCGTCGTCTGGCCAGCCGTGGCAACGGCCCCATCGTCGCCGTCGGCTTCAACATGGGTTCCGCAGTAGAGAAAGTCGCCACCGAGTTCCCGAACACCCAGTTCACCATCATCGACATGGTGGTCGACAAGCCGAACGTCCAGTCCCTCATCTTCAAGGAGCATGAAGGTTCCTTCCTGGTGGGTGCCCTGGCAGCCATCGCCTCCAAGACCGGCAAGGTCGGCTTCGTGGGCGGCATGGACATCCCGCTGATCCGCAAGTTCCAGTGCGGCTATGAGCAAGGCGCCAAGTACATCAATCCGAAGATCGACGTCTATCAGAACATGACCGGCTCCACCCCGGCAGCCTTCGCCGACCCGGCCAAGGGTGCAGAACTGGCCAAGTCCCAGTTCGCCAAGGGCGCCGATGTGGTCTATGCCGCCGCCGGTGGCACCGGGATCGGTGTCTATCAGGCTGCCAAGGACGAAGGCAAGCTGGCCATCGGTGTGGATTCCAACCAGAACCACCTGCAACCGGGCACCATGCTGACCTCCATGGTCAAGTCCGTGGGTCTGGCCGCGTACAAGAGCTGGGATGACGCCGCCAAGGGCAGCTGGAAGCCGGGCATCCAGTCCCTGGGTCTGGCCGAAGGCGGGGTTGACTGGGCGCTGGACGAGAACAACGCCAAGCTGATCACCCCGGAAATGAAAGCCAAGGTCGAGAGCATCAAGGCCGACATCATCGCCGGCAAAATCAAGGTGCACGACTACATGAGCGACAACTCCTGCAAGTACTGAGTCCCTGCTACGACTCTCAACCAGTGATGACCGGCCCGCACGGGCCGGTTTTTAGTCTCTACTTCATGACCCGCAAGGACTGCATCATGGACCAGACAGATCGCTATGCCATCGAATTAAGGGGTATCGATAAGCGGTTCGGCGACGTGTACGCCAACAAGCAGATCGACCTTCAGGTTCGTAAAGGCAGCATTCACGGCATCGTCGGCGAAAATGGCGCCGGCAAGTCGACCCTGATGAGCATCATTTACGGTTTCTACCACGCCGACAGAGGCGAGATGCTGATCGACGGGAATCCGTTCAAACCCCATGGCTCCCAAGATGCGATTGCCGCAGGCGTGGGCATGGTGCACCAGCACTTCATGCTGGTGAACAACTTTACCGTATTGGAAAACGTCATCCTGGGGGCCGAGAACGGCTGGCGCCTGGGCAAGAGCCTGGCGGCCGCCGAGAAGCTGCTGGGCGAGCTGGCACGGGACTATGGTCTCGAGGTGCCGCTGCACGAGAAGGTCGAGGATCTGCCGGTGGGCCTGCAACAGCGGGTCGAGATCCTCAAGGCGCTCTATCGCGGTGCCCGCATCCTGATCCTCGACGAGCCCACCGGGGTACTGACCCCGCAAGAGGCGGATCACCTGTTCGAGGTGCTGAAAAAGCTGCGGGATCAGGGGGCGACCGTCATCCTCATCACCCACAAGCTGCGGGAGATCCTGGCCATCACGGATCAGGTCTCCATCATGCGCCGGGGGGAGATGGTGGCCCATGTCGCCACCAAAGACACCGACAAGGAGCAGCTCGCCGAACTGATGGTGGGCCGCAAGGTGCGCCTCAAGGTCGACAAGGGCACCGCCCAGCCGGGCGAGGCCAAGCTCAAGGTCGAGGGCCTCTCTTACGTCGATGACGCCGGGGTGGAACGGGTCAAATCCGTCAGCTTCGAGGTGCGGGCAGGGGAAGTGGTCGGCATCGCCGGGGTCTCCGGCAACGGCCAGTCCGAGCTGCTCAGCATGCTCGGCGGCATCCTCAAGCCCAGCAAGGGCGGCTTCACCATCGCCGGGGCGCAGCGCCACGAGGTAAGCCAGAGCCACCCGGCCGACCCGGAGCAGGTGCGCAACTTCGGCCTCGGCCACATCCCGGAAGACAGACACAAGATGGGGCTCATCAACCGCTTCGAGGCGAAAGAGGCCTTCATCCTCGGCTATCACCGCCGTGCCCAGTACAACAAGGGCTGGCTGCAGGACAAGGAGGCGATCCGCCAGGATTGCCAGGCCAAGATGGACAAGTGGGACGTGCGCCCGCCGAGCCCGGAGCACAAGACCGCCAACTTCTCCGGCGGCAACCAGCAGAAGCTGGTGATCGCCCGGGAAGTGGAGCAGGACCCGGATGTGCTGCTGGTCGGCCAGCCGACCCGGGGCGTCGACATCGGCGCCATCGAGTACATCCACCAGCAGATCATCGCCATGCGCGACAAGGGCAAGGCGGTGCTGCTGGTGTCGGTGGAGCTGGACGAGATCATGAGCCTCTCCGACCGCATTCTGGTCATCGCCGATGGCCGCATCGTCGGCGAGCTGGACGGCGCCAGGGCGGATGAACGCACCATCGGCCTGATGATGGCGAACATAGTTCCTGACGACGTGGCGACAAGCCAATCACAAGGAGCCACATCATGAAGGTCACAACCACTTGTAACGGATTCGGCCTGATGATGGTCAACACACCAGTCCCCGACGATATCAAGGAGGCCCATTCATGAGCCAAGCACGTGTTCCTGCCTGGATATCCGTGGGCGTGCTGCCCGCAGTCAATATCCTGCTGGCCTTCCTGGTGTCGGCCATCCTGTTCTATTACCTCGACATCAGCCCCATCGAGGCAGCCGAAATCATGTGGTACGGCGCCTTCGGCACCGGCGAGGGGATAGGCTTCACCCTCTACTACGCCACCGGTTTCATCTTCACCGGTCTGGCGGTGGCGGTGGCCTTCCACGCCAGCCTGTTCAACATCGGCGGTGAGGGGCAGGCCTATATCGGCGGCCTCGGGGTCGGTCTGGTCTGTCTGCTGCTCGGGGACGTGCTGCCGTTCGCCCTGCTCCTGCCGCTCGCCATCATCGCCGGCGGCCTGTTCGGCGCGGCCTGGGCCTTCATCCCGGCCTGGCTGCAAGCCAAGCGGGGCAGCCACATCGTCATCACCACCATCATGTTCAACTTCATCGCCGCCTCTCTGATGGCCTACCTCTTGGTCGACGTCTTCAAGCCGCCAGGATCCATGGCCACCGAGAGCAAGGTGTTCGCCGTGGCGAGCTGGCTGCCGAAGATGAGCGAGCTGGCGGCCGGTTTCGGCATCGCCATGCCCAACAGCCCCCTCAACATCAGCTTCTTCTGGGCGCTGATCTGTGCGGCCCTGGTGTGGGTCTTCATCTGGCATACCCGCTGGGGCTACGAGATCCGCTCCGTGGGTGCGAGCCAGAGTGCCTCCGCCTATGCGGGCATCTCCTATCCCAAGGTGGTGATCCTGGCCATGGTGATCTCCGGCATGCTGGCGGGCTTCTTCGCCCTCAACGTGCTGCAGGGTGAGCTGCACCAGATCAAGCTCAACTTCGTGGAAGGCTTCGGCTTCACCGGCATCGCGGTGGCCCTGATGGGCCGCAACCACCCGGTCGGCGTCATCATCGCCAGCCTGCTGTTCGGCTTCCTCTACCAGGGCGGCGCCGAGCTCAGCTTCGAGTTCGGGGTGGACCGCAACATCGTCGTGGTGCTGCAGGGTCTGGTGATCCTGTTCTGCGGCGCCCTGGAGCACATGCTGCGCCCGCGCATCGAGCAGGCCTATCTGGCCTTTGCCAACCGCCCGGTCGCCCAAGTGAAAGGAGCCTGATCATGTTCGAAATGCTGATCCTGATGCTGGATGCCACCATCCGCACCGCACCGCCACGGATCCTGGCGGCCATGGATGACGGGGATGTTTTGCGAGCCGAAGGGAGTCCAAGCCATGTTTGAAATGCTGATCCTGATGCTGGACGCGACCATTCGTACCGCGCCTCCGCTCATCCTGGCGGCCATGGCCGGGATGTTTTGTGAACGCTCCGGGGTGGTCAACATCGCCCTGGAGGGCAAGCTGCTAGCCTCCGCCTTCGCCAGTGCGGCGGCCGCCGCCGTCACCGGTTCCGCCTGGATTGGGCTGGGGGTCGGGGTGGGGATCTCCATCCTGTTCGCCCTGCTGCACGGCTTCGCCACCATCACCCACCGGGGTGATCAGGTGGTGAGCGGCATGGCCATCAACATCCTGGCGGCCGGTCTCACCGTGACCCTGGGGCGCTACTGGTTCGATCAGGGGGGCCAGACCCCGGCGCTCTCCGGCGCGGCGCGCTTTGCCCCCATCGACCTGCCCTATGCCAAGGAGCTCTATGACGTGCCCGTCATCGGCCAGCTCTACAGCGAGCTCTTGAGCGGTCACTCCCTGCTGGAGTACGTGGCCTTCGCCGCCGTGCCCCTGGCCTGGTGGGTGCTGTTCCGTACTCGCTTCGGCCTGCGGCTGCGGGCGGTGGGCGAGGCACCGGCTGCGGTGGATACCGCCGGTATCTCCGTGGTGCGCATGCGCTACACCGCGCTCATCATCGGCGGCCTGCTGGCGGGGATCGGGGGCACCTATCTGGCGGTGGCCCAGACCGCCCAGTTCATCCCCAACATGAGCGCGGGCAAGGGCTTCATGGCGCTGGCGGCCCTGGTGTTCGGCAAGTGGCGCCCCTGGAACGCCATGGCGGCCTGTCTGCTGTTCGGCTTCCTCGACGCGGTCGCCATCCGGCTGCAAGGGGTCAGCATCGGCGATTTCCCGATCCCGGTGCAGGCCATCGAGGCGCTGCCCTACATCCTGACGGTCTTCCTGCTGGCCGGTTTCATCGGCAAGGCGGTAGCCCCCAAGGCCCTCGGCACCCCCTATGTCAAGGAGCGGGAATAGCCCCGCCCTTTATGCCATGCAAAAGGCCCGCACATGCGGGCCTTTTCTTTGAGATATCCAGGATGTTCTTGGCTGAATAGAAAAATAACCCGGCCTTGTCAAAGAACGGGTTATTCCTTCATCAGCGCAACATATCAATAAACCTGTAATTAGCCGAATAATTTATCGACTAGAACCATACTTTCTTATTGATAATATAGGTCTGCTCAAATTCTTCATCCGACTTGGAGATATAAACAACAAATTCGATGAAGGCAATGATCCCGATAACAACCGACGGCAAACCAAGCAGAATGAAACCAAGCAGAAATATCAGCAGCATGATCACACCTTGTTTGGTGTAACCCAGGTAGAACTTGTGAGCACCGAAAGCGCCCAGGAAAAATGCAAACAGCGCAGCTGCGACCTTCTTGGAAGAACCAGCATTAGAGGCTATGGCATAGATGGCTTTTGCATGCTCACCTTCAATAGAAAAATCAACTTTCAAGCCACTCTTCGGGAGCTGATTCCCTTTCCATTCAATAATGTCAAACTGATATCTATTACTATCATCCCCAGAAATCAAACCAGTACGAGCTGATTCATTAAAATCAATAACCGTGCCTTTCATTATTATCTGTCCTTTAGCAATAAGAGGATAAAGACCCGGTATGAGCAGGTCTATTGCGTTTGACAGGCTACAACAACAAAGGCTCATTTGAAACAAAAATTCATTTATGAATACTTGTATTCTACCAACCCATTCAAGCCTCTTTCTTAATACCAGTATCGCCCCCATCAACCGATGGGCCGTACCAGGGCGGGTTGGTGGGGATCACTGAGGCGCTCGGCCAGATAGTCCACCAGCAGCCGCACCTTGGGGGAGAGGTGGCGATTGTGGGGATAGAGGGCCCATATTCCCTCCTCGGAGGCCCGCAACTCCGGCAGCAGCTCGATGAGCTCCCCCCGGGCGAGGTGGTCGCTCACGTAGTAGTCCGGCAACTGGATGATGCCGATCCCCTTGATGGCCGCGTCCAGCAGGGCGTGGCCGCTGTTGCACTGCAGCAGACCGCGTACCCGCACGCTGTGGGGTTTACCGTTCAGGGTGAAGTGCCACTCGTCCCCGTTGCCCACCAGGCAGGTGTGACGGGCCAGCTCCGAGAGACTGTTGGGCATGCCGTGGCGGGCGGTGTAGGCGGGGGAGGCGCACACATAGGGTACCCGCTGCGCCAGCTTGCGGGCCACCAGGGTCGAATCCTTGAGGTGGCCGAGGCGGATCGCCAGATCGAACCCCTCGTGCACCAGATCCAGCAACTGGTTGGTGAGGTTGAGGGTCACCTCCAGCTGGGGGAAGCGCACCATGAAGTCGTTCACCAGGGGGGCGATGCGGCTCTCGCCGTAGGAGACCGGGGCCGTGATGCGCAAGGAGCCCTGGGGCACCGCCTGATGGCGTCCCACCGCCAGCTCCGCCTCGTAGAGGTTGTCCAGCAACTGGCGGCAGTGGCGAAAATAGATCTCCCCGAGTTCGGTGAGTCGCACCTGGCGGGTGGTGCGCAGCAGCAGCTTGGCCTGCAGCCTGTCTTCGAGCTGCGCCACCTGGCGGCTCACCTGGGCCACCGACACCCCGAGCTTGCGCGCGGCCGGGGTAAAGCCCCCCTGCTCCGCCACGCTGACAAATTCACAGACCCCTTCCCAGCCGAACATTATTACCTGTGTGTAAAAGTGATTTGATACTTAGCGTTATTATCACCAAATCGGCGGGAAACTACACTGGATCTCCGAACTCATTTCCGTTCATCCAACCACTACGAGGACGTCATTCATGGCACAGGTTCAGAGCATCAAGTGTAAAGCCGCCATCGCCTGGGGACCGGGTCAGCCCCTCTCCATCGAAGAGGTCGAGGTCATGCCGCCCCAGGCCGGCGAGGTGCGGGTGCGCATCGTCGCGACCGGCGTCTGCCACACCGATGCCTTCACCCTCTCCGGTGAAGATCCGGAAGGGGTCTTCCCCTGCATCCTGGGCCATGAAGGGGGCGGTATCGTCGAGTCCGTCGGCGAGGGTGTCACCAGCGTCAAGGTCGGCGATCACGTGATCCCGCTCTACACCCCCGAGTGCGGCGAGTGCAAGTTCTGCAAATCCGGCAAGACCAACCTGTGCCAGAAGATCCGCGCCACCCAGGGCAAGGGGCTGATGCCGGACGGCACCACCCGCTTCTCCAAGGACGGCCAGCCCATCTACCACTACATGGGCACCTCCACCTTCAGCGAATACACGGTACTGCCCGAAATTTCCATCGCCAAGGTGGATCCGGCCGCCCCGCTGGAAGAGGTCTGCCTGCTGGGCTGCGGCGTCACCACCGGCATCGGCGCCGTGATGAACACCGCCAAGGTGAAAGAGGGTGAGAGCGTCGCCATCTTCGGGCTGGGGGGCATCGGCCTCTCCGCCATCATAGGCGCGCGCCTGGCCAAGGCCGGCCGCATCATCGCCATCGACATCAACGAGAGCAAATTCGAGCTGGCCCGCAAGCTGGGCGCCACCGACTGCATCAACCCGAACACGTTCGACAAGCCCATCCAGGAGGTGATCGTCGAGATGACCGACGGCGGCGTCGACTTCTCCTTCGAGTGCATCGGCAACGTCAAGGTGATGCGCGCGGCACTGGAGTGCTGCCACAAGGGCTGGGGCGAATCCGTCATCATCGGCGTGGCCGGTGCGGGCCAGGAGATCAGCACCCGTCCGTTCCAGCTGGTCACCGGCCGGGTGTGGCGCGGCAGCGCCTTCGGGGGCGTGCGCGGTCGCAGCGAGCTGCCGAGCTACGTACAGCGCTACATGCAGGGTGAGTTCAAGCTGGACGACTTCATCACCCACACCATGCCCCTCGAGCAGATCAACGAGGCGTTCGATCTGATGCACGAAGGCAAGAGCATCCGCACCGTTATCCACTACTGATCCCATGAGCGCCCCGCCCATCGATACATGGGCGGGGGAAGGAGTCCTTCGATGAATCTGGACATCATCAGCAGCAACAAGAGCTTCGACGGCTGGCACAAGCAGTATCGCCACCGCTCCAATGTGCTCGATTGCGAGATGCGCTTCGCCATCTATCTGCCACCCCGAGCCCTCACCGGCCAGAAGGTGCCCGTGCTCTACTGGCTCTCCGGCCTCACCTGCACCGACGAGAACTTCATGCAGAAGGCGGGAGCCCAGCGCATCGCCGCCGAGCTCGGCATCGCCCTGGTGGCACCGGACACCAGCCCCCGCGGCGAGGGGGTGGCGGACGATCCCGGCTACGACCTCGGCATGGGGGCTGGCTTCTACGTCAACGCCACCCAGCACCCCTGGCGCGACCACTACCAGATGTACGATTACGTCACCCGGGAGCTGCCCGATCTCATCGAGACCCACTTCCCGGTCTCGACGAAGCGCGCCATCAGCGGCCACTCCATGGGGGGCCACGGTGCGCTGATCGCCGCCCTGCGCGAGCCCGGTCGCTACCGCTCGGTGTCGGCCTTCAGCCCCATCAGCCACCCGAGCCGCTGCCCCTGGGGCCAAAAGGCGCTCGGCGCCTACCTCGGCAACAACCCCTTGCTGTGGCAGGAGTGGGATGCCTGCCAGCTGCTGCGCCATCACGACAGCCCGCCCCTGCCGACCCTGGTGGACGTGGGGCTGGACGACCCCTTCCTGGCGGAGCAGCTCGGCATCGATACCCTGGCCGAGGTGGCCGGTACCAAGGGCTGGCCCCTCGAGCTCAACCGTCACCCCGGCTACGACCACAGCTACTACTTCGTGGCGAGCTTCATCGAGGCGCACCTGCGCTTTCACGCCAACCACCTGGGCGAACCGACCTGAGGCTGACCCACTCGTGGCCGCCCCGTCAGCGGGCGGCCATTCACCCGGAAACAGGAGACAAGGATGCCTCTCTTCACCACATTGCTGGCCATGCCTGATCAGTTCGAGCGGCTGCTGGCACAGGTCCCCACCGACCGTCTGGACTGGGAACCCGCCAACTGGGCCGGGATCCCCTCCGAGCGTTTCAGTGCCAGGGGGCACCTCTGCCACCTGCTGGACATCGAGGTGCTGGGCTATCAGGTGCGGTTTCGTCGCACCCTGGCGGAAAGCCTGCCGGAACTCGCCTCCCTCGATGGTTATCAGCTGGCGCTGGACCATGATTACCCCCGGCAGGATACCGCCACGCAGCTCGACCGGTTTCGCACCGCCCGCCTGCAGACCGTCGAATGGCTGAAGAAGGTGCCGTCCGACGCCTGGCAGCGCCGCGCCCGCTATGGCGGCTATGGGGAGGTGACCCTGGACGGTCTGGTGCGCCTGCTCGTCAGCCATGACCACCAGCACCTCGCCGGCATGCAGTGGCTGCTGATGCGCCTGAACGCCGATCTGGGCCTCGCACTCCCCCTCGAGTGAGGCGTCGCTCAACAGTGTCGTATCCTGCAAAAAAGGCCCCGAGGGGCCTTTTTCATTGTTGCGGTGATGGGATCAGCTCCCCAACCGGCTCACCTGACCCGAACCCGCGATCTCGCTGGTCAGCGCTGGGCTGCCCCAGTAGTTGACCGCACCGGCTCCGGCGATCTCTATCTTGAGCCGCGACCGGGCACGCACCTCGACCTCGCCACTGCCGGCGATGCTCACCTCGACCTCCTCGCTGGCGATCCCGGCCCCCTTGACGCCACCGGCGCCGGCGATGTTCAGCGCCATCACCCGGGCGGAGCCCTGCCCCAGATCCAGGTTGCCCAGCCCGGCGATGTTGCCCTCCAGCCGATCCAGCGTCAGCCCGCTGGCGACGATGTCCCCCGTGCCCGCCAGGGAGAGCACCAGATCATCCCCCTTGAAGTCGCGCAAGGCGCCGTTGCCAACCCCCGCCAGTGCCAACTCGTGCAGCGTCGGCAGGGTGATGGTGATCTCCAACGGCTGGGTGGGGTCGAGCCGGTAGCCATCCTTGACCTCGATCTCCAGCTTCTCCCCCTTCTCGGTGAGTACCAGATAGGGCAGCAGGTTGGCCTCCCCCTTGACCCTGAGGGTGTGGCTCTCTCCCGCCACCAGGTACAGGTTGGCGGGCACGCCCGCCAGCACCCGGGTCACCTCCCGCCCCAGGGGATGCTGCTGCTCCACCACGGCCCCCTCCCCGCGCACCTTGACGTCATCCTGCCAGCTGCATCCGGTCAGTCCCAGGGCCAGCACCACTCCCAGCATCCATTTCATCCCGCTACTCCTCGTTTCCTCTTTGCCGCACGGCGCGGCAGGTGAGTGGCAATCAGCAAACCCTGTGCCATATGGCTAACATCATGATTTATCTATCAATTTCAATATTTCGAGGCCGAAGGGTCCATAACAAAGAGTCATTCAGACCACAATCTGGTCAATCTGACCACACCCGAAGGGGGGTGTTGACCCATTTTTTTGGTTGCCGCCCCGGTTCGTTGAGCCAATAGTGATACCTGGTGCGTATAGAGCACTCCATCGCTGCTTCACCCGCCAGAATCAACAAGGAGTCAGAGCGTGACCCAAGCCAGCCACTCATTCGTCCATCCGGGCCTGCCTGCCCCCACCCGCACCCCGCTGCTGACCGGCGACGATCCCGACCACAAGCGCCGCGAGCTGCTCGCCTACTTCTGCCAGACCTTCGATCTCTACGACTCGCTGTTCGACTGCCTGGCCGACGAGCGGGCCTGGTTCAACAAGGCGATCCCCCTGCGCCACCCGCTCATCTTCTACTACGGCCATACCGCCGCCTTCTTCGTCAACAAGCTGCTGGCGGCCCGTCTCATCGAGAGTCGGCTCGACCCCCGCATCGAGGCCCTGGTCGCCATCGGGGTGGACGAGATGAGCTGGGACGATCTGGACGAAACCCACTACGACTGGCCCTCCGTCAGCGAGCTGCGTGACTACCGCGGCCGGGTGCGCGCCCTGGTGTGTGATTTCATCGAGCGGATGCCGATCGAGCTGCCCATCCATTGGCAGAGCCCGGCCTGGGTCATATTGATGGGGATAGAGCACGAGCGCATCCACCTCGAGACCTCCAGCGTGCTGATCCGCCAGCTGCCCCTGGCCTGGGTGCGCAGCCAGCCCCAGTGGCCGGTCTGCCCCGAGGCGCGCCACGATCTCGCCGCCGTCCCCGTCAACACCCTGCTGCCGGTGGCCGGCGGCCAGGTGCGACTAGGCAAGCAGGATGCCACCTACGGCTGGGACAACGAATACGGCGAGCGCCACATCGAGCTGGCCCCCTTCCAGGCCAGCCGCATGCTGGTGAGCAACGCCGAGTACCTGGCCTTCGTGCAGGCGGGCGGATATGAAGCGCCCGCCTGGTGGGACGACGAGGGCCGGGGCTGGCGCCAGTATGCCAACGCCCGCATGCCCACCTTCTGGGTCGGCGATCCCAATGAACCCGAGCAGTTGCAACTGCGGCTGATGACCGAGCAGGTCCCCATGCCCTGGGACTGGCCGGTGGAGGTGAACCAGCTGGAGGCCGCCGCCTTCTGCCGCTGGAAGGCGGATCAGACCGGCCTGCCCGTCCAGTTGCCAAGCGAGGGGGAGTGGATGCTGCTGCGGGAGCAACTGGCCGGCGATCAGCCGGACTGGATGGAGGCCCCCGGCAACATCAACCTGGCCCGCTTCGCCTCCTCCTGCCCGGTGGATGCCTGCCCCCAGGGCAGCTTCTTCGATCTGGTGGGCAACGTCTGGCAGTGGACCAGCACCGCCATCGACGGCTTCGAGGGGTTCAAGGTGCACCCCCTCTACGACGACTTCTCCACCCCCACCTTCGACGGCAAGCACACCCTCATCAAGGGCGGGAGCTGGATCAGCACCGGCAACGAGGCACTCAAATCCTCCCGCTACGCCTTCCGTCGCCACTTCTTCCAGCATGCGGGCTTCCGCTACCTGGTCTCACGCCATCAGGAGCCCGTCATCGTGAATCCTTATGAAACCGACACCCTCGTCGCTCAGTACCTCGACTTCCAGTACGGCCCGAGCCACTTCGGGGTCGCCAACTACGCCGAGGCTCTGGCCGGTCTTGCCAGCGAGCTCTGCACCCGCCATGAGCGGGCGCTCGACATCGGCTGCGCCACCGGCCGCGCCAGCTTCGAACTGGCTCGCAGCTTCGCCCACGTGGACGGGGTGGACTACTCGGCCCGCTTCATCGACGTGGCCCTGACCCTGGCAAGACAGGACAGCTTCCGCTACGCGGTGCCGGTGGAAGGGGATCTGGTGGAATATTGCGAGGCGCGCCTCTCCCGCCACGAGCTCGGTCGCGGGCAGAGCGAGCGGGTCCACTTCAGCCAGGGGGATGCCTGCAACCTCAAGCCCAGGTACGGCGACTACGACCTGGTGCTCGCCTCCAACCTCATCGACCGGCTGCGGGAGCCCGCCCGCTTCCTGCGGGACATCGCCCCGCGCCTTCGCAGCGGCGGCCTGCTGGTGCTCACCAGCCCCTACACCTGGCTGACCGACTACACCCCCAAGGCCAACTGGCTCGGCGGCATCCGGGAAAACGGCGAGGCCCTCGGCACCTATCAGGCGCTGCAACGGCTGCTGGCGGAGGAGTTCGAGGAGCACATGCCCCCGAGGGACGTCCCCTTCGTCATCCGCGAGACCGCCCGCAAGTACCAGCACACGGTGGCTCAGCTCACCGTCTGGCGCAAACGCTGACGACTCGGCAAACGAAAGAGGGAGGCCCATGGCCTCCCTCTTCTTTATCCGGACCGCTTACCCCTCCTGTACCTGGGGCACCACCTCCTGCTCGCGGTAGCGGCGGGCCAGCACGGCGCACACCATCAGCTGGATCTGGTGGAAGATCATCAGCGGCAGCACCATGACACCGACGCTGGCGGCGGGGAACATGACGTTGGCCATGGGCACCCCGTTGGCCAGGCTCTTCTTGGAGCCACAGAAGACGATGGTGATCTCGTCCGCCCTGTTGAAACCGAGGCGACGGCTGATCCAGACGTTCCACCCCAGCACCAGTGCCAGCAGCACGCAGCTCAGCAGCACGATACTGGCCAAATCATACCAGCCGACCTGGTGCCAGATCCCCTGCACCACCGCCTCGCTGAAGGCCACATAGACCACCAGCAGGATGGAGCTCTGGTCCAGCTTGCCGATGAGTGGCCGGTGGCTGTCGACCCAGCGACCGATGAGGGGGCGTGACAGGTGGCCCACCACGAAGGGCAGCATCAGCTGCACCATGATGGCCTGAATGGAGTGCCAGGTATCGACCCCCTCCCCCTGCACATTGATCATCAGCCCTACCAACACCGGCGAGAGGAAGATGCCGAGGATGCTGGAGGCCGAGGCGCTGCACACCGCCGCCGACACATTGCCCCCCGCCATGGAGGTGAAGGCAATGGCCGATTGCACGGTGGCGGGCAGGGCGCACAGGTAGAGGAAGCCGAGATAGATAGCCGGGCTCAGCCACTGGGGCACCAGGGGCGTGAGCAGCAGCCCCAGCAGCGGGAAGAGCAGGAAGGTGCTCGCCATCACCACCAGGTGCAGCCGCCAGTGGCCGAGGCCCGCCAGCAGGTTCTGGCGCGACAGCTTGGCACCATGCATGAAGAAGAGCAGCGCCACCGCCAGCTTGGTCAGCAGACCAAACCAGACGGCCACCTGCCCCTCGCAGGGGAAGAAGGAGGCCAGGGCCACCACGGCAATCAGCACAGAGGTAAAAGGATCCAGACGCACGGAGAGTCTCCAGAGAAAGCGCGTCCCGCACGGGATGGGGACGACAGGGCACGGGGAAGGCGTCATCAGACTGCGACCCCGGATACGAAGGGACAAGCTTACCCCGAACACCCTGTGGTGCAAAGTTGAGCGGCAGCTTCATTTGTTTCATTTTGTTAAACGATAACGCGCATTCTCACAGCAAAACTAAACGAGTTTGCCCCTCCGGCCCCGGATCCGGCCAACAAAAAACGGGCGACCCTGGTCGCCCGCCTCCTGTTTGCCACATGCCGATCAGCGCTGGCTGGCGAGGGTGTCGCTGCCCGCTTTCTTCTCGTTGCCACCTGACTTGCGGGCCTGCCGTTTCTCGAAGCGGGAGATCCACCAGTAGGCCAGCGCCGAGAAGACCGCGGTCATGAAGACGTTGATGAAGAAGGCGCGCACCAGATCCACCCCGCTCGGGAAGGCGGAGGCGCTCATGCTCACCACGAAGATGGCGATCAACACAGACACCACGCCCATCCCGAAGGTGCGCGACCCCATGCGAAACTCGCGCGGGGTGTCGTCATGTTTCCAGCGGAACACGAAGTAGGCCACCATGATGAAGATCGGCGGCAGCATGGCGGTACCGGCGGTGAGGTTGATGGCGGTGTTCATCATCTGCTGCACCGATTCCGAGCCGAACCCGTTGACCACCAGCATCGCGAACACGAAGACAAACTGCCACCAGGCGGCGCGCACCGGCACGCCGTGCTCGTTGAGTTGGGTGGTCTTCTCGCCGTAAACCCCCTGCGGGATCTCGGAGAAGTGGATCTTCACCGGCGCCGAGGTCCACATCATCATGGAGCCGAACATGGCGATGAACAGCACCACGCCGACGAAGCGGCCCACCAGCGCCTCGGAGAGCCCGAAATACTGCGCCATGCCGGTGAAGATCTCCACCATCCCGCCGGCATAGGTGAGGCTCTCGCGCGGCACGAACACGTTCACCAGCAGGGAACCGACCGCATACATGGCACCGATGACGATACCGGCACTGATGATCACCTTGATGAAGGACTTCTGGCCCCCCTTCACGTCATTGAGGTAGGCCGCCGCCGTTTCGGCACCGCCCGCCGCCTGGAAGATCCAGCACATGATGCCGAGCGTCGCCCAGTTGACGGTGGGAGTCATCGCCTCCAGCGTGATGGGCTGGGCTGGCACATGATCCCCACTCAGGGCCATCAGGGCGCCCAGCACATAGATGGCGAACAGGGCAAACACCCCGTAGGCCACTATTTCGGCAATCTTGCCAAGCCAGCTCGCCCCCTTGGTGGAGATGTGGGTCGCCGCCGCAAACAGCACGATGGAGATGACTGAGGTGACCATGGGCGAGAAGCTGTACTCATAGCCCAGCATGGCGTAGGAGGCGTAGGCGATGACGTTGGGCAGCAGGGAGACGAACCAGAACAGGTTCACGAACCAGTAGAGAAACGAGCCCAGATAGGCCATCCGGGTGCCGAGCGGCTTTTTCAGCCAGTCGTACATCCCCGACTCGGAGTTTTTGTTGGCCGAGACGAACTCGGCAATGATGAAGACGAACGGGATGAAGTAGACGATGGTCGCCAGCAGGAAGATGGGGGCGGAGCTGAGCCCCAGCTCGATGTTGTTGTTGACGATGTTGCGCACGTTGAACACGGCGGCAAAGGTCATCGACAACAAGGCAAACTTGCCTATGGTGCCGCGTACGGATTCAGACATGGTGTCCTCCAGTGGACTTGCGCTCCCTGCGGGTAACGCTGTGACTCTGTGATGTGTTCGGCAAGGGTCTGTCGGCCCCGCACTTTACTCTCTTGTTATGATCGGGCCGCGTGGACGGCCTCGCTGGTGAACCGGTGCAATCTCACCGCACCGGCTCGCAATCTCAGTCAGACGATCGGGGTGCCCGGCGCCATCGGCACCCGCGGCTGCAACAGCACGCTCTGGCTCTCGTCCGGGGTCTCGGCGCACAGCAACATGCACTCGGATCGCTCACCGCGCATTTTGGTGGGCTTGAGGTTGGTCAGTACCACCACCTCGCTGCCCATCAGCTCCTCTTCGCTGTAGTAAGGCACCAGACTGGTGACAGTCTGCAGCGGCCGCTCGCCCCCCACGTCGATCTGGACGATGTAGAGTTTGTCGGCCCCGGGGTGACGCACCACCTCCAACACCTTGCCCACCTTCATCTCGACCCGTTTGAATTCGGCAAACTCGATCGTCTCGCTCATGCTCTTTTCCTTTTCTGGTTCAACGGTTTGCGGGTGGCCAACGGCCACCCGGTTTGATGGGGTCATGACGGCTGGATGACGACCTGCGCCGTCGGCTCGGCCTCTTTCGCGCGCGCCTCTGCGCTGAGGGAGGCCTCGTATCGGTTGTATTTCCACCAGGCGAAGCCGAGGAAAATCACGATCCCGCCGACGTTGTAGAAGATGATGGTCATGATGTCGGCGCCGGTCGGGAAGGTGGAGGCGAGGAAGCCCACCGAGAAGAGGACGATCAGCACCGACACCACGGCGATGCCAGTGGTGCGCGAACCCATCTTGAAATCCCGCGGCAGGTGGTCGAGCTTCAGCCGCAGATTGAGGTAGGCCAGCATGATGAACAGCGGCGGCAGCATGGAGGCGGCAGCGGTCATGTTGATGACGGTGTTCATCAGATCCTGCGCTGTGTTGGAGCCCAGAGTCGGGATCACCATCAGCGGCAGCACGATGAGGTACTGGATCCAGGCTGCGCGGGCGGGCACACCGTTCTCGTTCAGCTCGACCGTCTTCTTGCCGAAGATGCCGGCCGGGATCTCGGAGAAGAAGATCTTCACCGGGGTCGCCGTCCACATCAGCAGGGAGCCGAACATGGCGGTGAAGGAGACCAGACCCACGAAGCGGTTCATCAGGATCTCCGGCAGGCCGAAGTAAGCCGCCAGCCCCTCGAACACCTGCACCGAGCCGCCGGTATATTTCAGGGTGTCGCTGTGGACGAACACGTTGATCAAAAGCGATGCGATGGAGTAGAGCACCCCGATAAAGATCCCGGCGACGATGATCACCTTCACGAAGGATTTGGAGCCCCCTTTCACGTCATTGACGTAGACCGCCACCGACTCGGCGCCACCGGCTGCCATAAAGATCCAGGTGGTGATGCCGAGGAAGGCCCAGCTGAAATCGGGGACCATGGCCTCGACCGTGATGGGGTCGGCTGGCTGCACGCCGCCCACCAGTGCCGCACCTGCCAGCAGAATGTAGGAGAGGGTCAGCAGCAGCATCAGGGACGAGGTCACCGAGGTGATGGGGCCCAGCATCTTGGCGCCGTTGGTGGAGACGTAGGTGGCAAAGGCAAACAGCACCATGCTCAAGGCCGTGGTCGCCACCGGGGTGAGAATGTACTCGTAGCCGAGGAAGGCATAGGAGGCGTAGGCGATGACCCGCGGCAGCAAGGAGGTGAAGAAGAAGAGGTTCACGAACCAGTAGGTGTAGGCGGAGATGAAGGCCCAGCGACCGCCGAGGGAGCTCTTCACCCAGGCATACACCCCCGCTTCGGAGTTTTTGTTCAGTGACACAAACTCCGCAATGATCAGGCAAAACGGAATGAAGTAAAAAATGGTGGCCAGAAAGAACATCGGGGCCGAGGCCAGACCGATCTCGATGTTGTTGTTGATGACGTTGTTGAAGCTGAATACCGCCGCGAAGGTGAGCGACAGCAGACCAAACTTGCCTATCGTATTGCGTTTGGAATCAGACATGGTGCATCTCCAGACCTGTAGTTATCTCGCGAATGGGCGGGGCATGATGTGTAGGGCGAGCCCCGCCCTTCCGGCTTTTGTCAGTGCAGAACCGGCGGCTTGTTATTTGTTTTTGAAGTAGCCGCCTTCGACGGTGACCTTGATGATCACCTTGTGCACCGGGCTGTCGCCTGCGAACCGGTAAGCCTCGTCGTTCTCGAAGATCACCACCTGCCCGTTGCCGACCTGCTGGCGCTCACGCACCTCGCCTGCCAGCCACTCGCGGTCTGTGGTGTCGTCATAGGCCTGCTCGACCGCCAGCTCCGACTTGAGGGCCCACTCCACCGTCTCTGCTCCTTCCAGGTAGTAGTGAACGTCGAAGTAGCGGCGCTGCCCCTCGAACAACGAGGTGGCCGGGCTGGCCCCCTCCTGCAAGCGGTAGGTGAGGGAGTCACCGATGGAGTGGCAGATTCCGGGCTTGAGGTTCGGCAGGTTGTTGATGGCCTCCACGCAGCGGCCCCACTTCTTGCCCTCTCGGTAGATGTTTTTGAACAGGGTCAGGTTGTCCAGGGTGATCATGCGAGGTTCCTCCCGCCGTTGATGGTGAGATCGAGCCCGGCCAGCGCAGCCGGATTGAGGTTGCCACGGGAGATGGGCAGCAGGGTCAAACCGAAGCTGAACGGCTCGAAGCGCACCCGCCAGGAGTCCAGTACCTCGGATCCCCAGGAGTTGGAGCCGAGCCCCAGTACCTTGTGATCCAGATTGAGGGTGAGATAACCACTCGGCTCCAGCTCATTGATGTGCTGCGCCGCGTGGATATGCTCCCAGCTGTAGGGCCAGACGCTCAGGTTGATGGGGGCATCGGGTCGCACGTAGAGACCGGCGCCGTGACGGTTGGTTAGGGTCGCCCAGCGCACCTGCTGGCGGTTGCCGTTATCCTGTGGGAAGGGGTAGTGCTCCCACATCTCGCCGACTGTGCTCTGGAAGCTGTCGATCCAGTTGCTCTGGCGGCTGTCCTGATAGTTCTCGTCCGGCCCCATACCGTAGTAGTGCACCCGGTCGAGATCCTGACGAATGCCCAGCTCGAAGCCGATCTTGGGAATGATGTCGTCATAACCGCCGTAGGGCTGACCGGACAGTGCCACGTGCAGCTGACCGTTCGGGCTCAGGGTGTAGACGTAGCGGCAGCGCATACCGAAGTCGAACACCGGCGGCGCGATCAGGCTCTCGACCGTCACCTCGACCGCCTCGCCCAGCTGACGCCAGCTTAAGGTGCGGAAGTGCTCCTGCATGATCTGCAGGTGGTTCGGGTGCCACAGGCTCTCGTACTCCTGCTTGTGGTTGTCGATCATCGGCTTGAAGAAGGTGAGGCGCGGGGCTCGCTCGATAAGCTCATTACCATCCTGCTGCCAGCTCACCAGCTTGCCGTCGAGGCGTGAGAAGCGCAGGGCGAAGCCGCTGCCGCTCAAGGTCAGCGCGAGCCGCTCGTCGGCAATCTGCAATGGGGTGGCATTGGGATTGGCAAAGGGCTGCAACTGACGAGTCGACTCTTTCAGCTGGAACTGGTACTGACCCAGTTCGTGCTCCGCCGCGCTGTAACGGGTGGCAGTGGCCTTGATGACCCGCAGCTGGACGAAGGTTTCCCGCCCATCAAGGGATGGCAGCTCGAGTTGCAGCTCAGTGGTGGCACCGGGAGCAACCCCTTCCAGCCGGATTTGCTGGCTGGCCAGCAGCTCGCCCTCGGCCTTCACTTCGACCAGCAGGCGGATATCGTCGAGAGTGGAGAACCAGTAGCGGTTTTCCACCGCCAGCTTGCCGCTCGCCAGATCCAGCGCCCGCACCTTGACCGGACAGATCACCTGCTTGTATTCGCGCAGGCCAGGCCCTGGGGTCTGATCCGGATAGATGAGGCCATCCATGCAGAAGTTGTAGTTGTTGGGGTAATCACCATAGTCACCGCCGTACTTGTAAACGGGGCGCCCCTGCTCGTCCTGATCCAGAATGCCGTGATCGCACCACTCCCAGATGTAGTGGCCTTGAATGTGGGGATGACGGTCGAACACCTGCTGATATTCGCTGAGGCCACCCGGGCCGTTGCCCATGGCGTGGGCGTATTCGCAGAGGATGCGCGGCTTCGCCATCGGGAACTCGCCGAAGCAGTTCATCTGGGAGACACGGGAATACATGGTGCTCACCACATCCACCACCTCGGCATCGCGATCCTCTTCGTAGTGCACCAGCCGGGTCGGGTCGATCCCCTTGCAGCGCTGGTACATGGATCTGATGTTGCAGCCGTAGCCGGACTCGTTGCCGAGCGACCAGATGATGATGGAGGGGTGGTTTTTCTGGGCGTGTACGTGGCGCTCTATGCGATCCACGAACACCGGCTCCCAGAAGGGATCGTCGGTGATGCGGCTGAGATCGCCGACGTTGGCAAAACCGTGAGTCTCCACGTCGGTCTCCGCCATCACGAACAGACCGTACTGGTCGCACAGCTCGTAGAAGCGAGGATCGTTCGGGTAGTGGGCGGTACGTACCGAGTTGAGGTTGTGCTGCTTCATCAGCACGATATCGCGTTCAACACGATCCATGCCGACCGCACGGCTCTTGAGGTGGTCGTTGTCGTGGCGGTTCACCCCGTGCAACTTGAGGTAGTGGCCATTGACGTAAAAGAGGCCATCCTTGACCTTGATCTCACGCACCCCGACCCGCTGCGGGATCACTTCCAGCAGCTCACCCCGACCGTTGTAGAGGGAGAGTTGCAGCTGGTAGAGGTAAGGATCTTCGGCGCTCCACAGATGGGGATTGGCCAGATCCAGCGTGAAGCGGCAATCACACTTGCCGTCGATGGCGAGATGGTCGAGGGAGCCGCTGGCGATCTCGCTGCCCTGATCCAGCAGGGACCAAACCAGACGGTGATCACGGGCGGCCGCCCCCAGGTTCTCGAGCTGGATATCGCAGCTCAGGGTAGCGCTCTGATTGTCATCGGCCAGCGCGGTGCGGATGAAGAAGTCCTGCACATGGGCGGCCGGTTTGCCCACCAGATAGACGTCGCGGAAGATCCCCGCCATCCACCACATGTCCTGATCTTCGATATAGGTGGAGTCAGCCCACTGCATCACCCGCACCGACAGCAGGTTCTCGCCAACCTTGGCGTAGGCGCTTATATCGAACTCGGCGGTGAGACGACTCCCCTTGCTGAAGCCGACGTAGTGGCCGTTCACATAGACCTCGAAGTAGGTCTCCACCCCGTCAAACTTGATGATCACCTGCTCGCCGTCCCAGGCAGGGCTCAGCGTGAAGCTGCGCTGATAGGCGCCGGTGGGGTTGTTGGTCGGCACGAAGGGCACATCGATGGGGAAGGGAAAACCTTCGTCGGTGTACTGCAGCTGGCCATGCCCTTCCATCTGCCACATGTTGGGCACGGTGATCTGGCCCCACTCGCTCATGGGGCTGTGATAGAAGGCCTCCGGCACCTGCAAGGGGTGGTCGAAGTAGTGGAACTGCCACTGACCGCTCAGGCTCAGAAAACGGCGGCTCAGCTCCCGCTGCATGGTGGCCGCCAGCGCGTGGTCGGCATAAGAGAAGAAGTAGGCGCGCGGAGCCAGCCTGTTTTCACCAACGAATTGGACGTTTTCCCAGTTATTCACATGTCCTCCCGGAACAAGGCAACGTTAACTGGGTAAACTCTAGATAAACATTTACTAAATATCAGTTCTGAATAGGTAAAGTTTTAACCTGATCACAATGAACAGATGGTTTTGTGAGCGAGATCAGAAGCGGGAGATAAAGGAGAGCAAGATATGAATGAGTGGCATGGATGTTGATAGCAGTGGGCTGAACTGTAATGAAATTAATTATAAAACAATATGATATGAGTTTGCTGGAAGAGATGGGAAAGAGATTTGCTTGGGAGATGTGTCGCACCACCGCAAGATGGCGCGACTAAAAACATAGATGTTTTACTAAAATTATCGTGTAGTACCGCGCAGAGTCAATTTGCTCGGTACCAGCACCCGCAGCGGGATATCCCGCTCGTCACGCAGCCGTTCAACCAGCAGGTTGACCCCCTGGGAGCCCATCAACTCGGAGTGGATCCGCACCGTTGAGAGCGGCGGGAAGGTGAACTTGGCGGTCGGAATATCGTTGACGCTGATAAGCTCGATCTGCTGGGGAATCGCCAATCCCTTCTCGTGGATGGCACGCAGCACGCCGATGGCGATGGAGTCGGAGGCGACAAACAGTGCCCTGGGCCAGTCGCCAGCCAGCATCTCCTTCGCCAGCTTGTAGCCGGAAGCGCTGGAGAAGTCTCCGCGATAGAGGTCGCTCTCCTGCACCACCCCAAGCCGCTGGCCATAATCGCGAAAGGCGAGTTCCCGCAGATCCGGGCCATCATCCTGGCCACCGATATAGCCGATGCGCTGATGGCCCTCGGCGATGAAGAAGTCCACTACCTGCTGGCTGATGAGTGCCAGATCCACGTCAATCGAGTCAAAATCGCCCTGAGAGCGGCAATCCACGAACACCAGCTGGGCAGACAGGCCGCGCAGCACGGCCAGCCGTTCTTCCGGCAGATGGCCGATGACCAGGATGCCATCGACGGCAGAGAGCTCACGCCCCTCGGCACCGTTGTAGCAGTGGGCCAGCTCGATGTTGAGGCGGGTGCACTGGGTCTCGATACCGTAGCGGATGGCCAGATAGTAGGGATCGTTGACCTCGGTGCTCTGGGGATAGGCGTAGACAGCCAGGAGCTGCAGCTTGCTCTTGTGCACCCCTTTGCGGGCGCTGCTGGTCTTGTACTCCAGCCGCTCAGCAATCTCGAAGATCTTCTGCCTGGTCTCGTCCTTGACGCTCAGGCTGGGATCCTCGTTCAGCACACGGGATACGGTAGCAAGCGATACCCCCGCCTCCTGTGCAATTTCCTTCAACGTAGCCATCAATACCTCGCAGGCAGCATCACGTGTTCATCGGGCAACGGCTAAAGAGTAACGAGCAATCCCTTGATAGCCCAGCATTTTTACTGAAATAGAAGCAGGGAATTGAGGCGGGAGGACAGAAATGAAAAAAGGCCTCCCGTATGGGAGGCCTCTTCTGAATAGGTGCCTGACAGTGTCCTACTCTCGCATGGCGAATGCCACACTACCATCGGCGCTACCGCGTTTCACTTCTGAGTTCGGCATGGGATCAGGTGGTTCCACGGCGCTATTGCCGTCAGGCAAAAGCTGTACTGCTTGAAAATGGTGCTGATACCCAGAATCGAACTGGGGACCTCATCCTTACCAAGGATGCGCTCTACCGACTGAGCCATATCAGCACACTAACCGGTAAAGACCACGCTCAATGCGTAATCTAAAATTGGGTGCCTAGCAGTGTCCTACTCTCGCATGGCGAATGCCACACTACCATCGGCGCTACAGCGTTTCACTTCTGAGTTCGGCATGGGGTCAGGTGGTTCCACTGCGCTATTGCCGCCAGGCAAAATCTTCAATCTGAAAAAGCTGATTTAGTTATTCGTTCTCGGTATCTGCTACAAGTCTCTGAACACTTCTTGGGTGTTGTATGGTTAAGCCTCACGGGTAATTAGTATGGGTTAGCTCAACGTATCGCTACGCTTACACACCCCACCTATCAACGTTGTGGTCTCCAACGGCCCTTTAGGACCCTCAAGGGGTCAGGGATGACTCATCTCAGGGCTCGCTTCCCGCTTAGATGCTTTCAGCGGTTATCGATTCCGAACTTAGCTACCCGAA